>CALDIE010000307.1 GCA_937901625.1 uncultured Lachnospiraceae bacterium | reverse complement strand
CTCCTGCAGAATGTCGTTCCGCCTGCCCTGGCTTAACTTACGCTGTTCCCAATCAATCGTCAAATTCCAATATTTTGGGTTATTCTATCCATATTCCATATTAAGTAAAGTGGCAGACTTACAGTACTTGTTCCTTCGCAATCGCTAAGTGCAATATTTTTTAATGACATTTTGAATCCCTTATTGGGTATATATTTGATACAAAACTGCTTATAACTTTTTGCTTGAGTATTTGTTGCCGCTTTTACCTCTATAGGAACCACTCTTCCAAGCTCCTCATATAAGAAATCCAATTCTGCTCTATTACCTGAGCGCCAAAAATATGGAGATTTACCTAATGAAATTAATTCATTTAAAACATAATTTTCTGTAATTGCACCTTTAAAAGGCATGATCCAGGTATCTTCTAAGATATTTATATAATTTAGTCCAAGGCGTCTACACAATAATCCGACATCTGACATATATACCTTAAAAAATGACGCATCAGCAAATGCTGATAGCGGAACTTCTGCATTGCTTACCAACTCCAGTATATGAATAAGACCTGAATTCTTAAGCCACTGTAACGATGTCTCCAACTCATGAGCACGCTTTCCCTGTTTTACATGTGAAAATACAAACTTATTATTTTCTTTTGCCAATTGCTTGGGAATTGAATCCCAAATCAATCTTATCTTCTCAATTTCTGATATAGGAGCGTGTTTTGAAAAGTCATCTGCATAATCATTTAAGATTTCATCTTGAATTTCCTCAACCGCTGAAAAATCCTTTGAGCTAATAAATTCACTGACCGCCTCCGGCATTCCTCCTACAATCAAATACTCTTTCCATATTCTTTCTAAAGGCTTTGAATACAACTCCGGTATTGCACGGTCTACATACCATTCTTCAAAAATTTCCAGGTATTTTTCTTCTCCACATGCCATCAAAAACTCTCGAAAACTCATTGGGTACATCTGTAAACGATTTACTTTTCCAACCGGAAATGAAATATTTTCTTGTTTTAGAGCAACCCCCAATAAAGAACCTGCACAGGCAACATGTAGATCACGCTTATTCTCACAAAAATACTTTAATGCTGTTATCGCTCTGGGAGCCTCCTGTATTTCATCAAAAATCAATAATGTCTTTCCACTATCAATTTTCACTTGATCCATCAGTTCAATCTCGCGCAAAATTCTTTCAACATCAAAATTGAATTCAAAAATAGCTTTGTATTTATCATTAGCCTCAAAATTTACATAACATGTATTATCAAAATATTGTTTTCCAAACTCTATTAAAGCATGTGTTTTTCCACACTGACGCACTCCTGTCATTAATAAGGGTTTTCTCCTGTTGCTATTCTTCCATTTAACTAATTCATCAATAATTGTTCTCTTCATGCCGGCTCCTTGCAAAAGTCATATGACTTTTGTTTGTATGGTAACATTTTTCATATGACTTTTGCAATAATTAATTGCACTGGTTGATTATGCATTCGTGGGAAACATATTTTGTAACATATATTTCTTTACCTCTTTCAGCTTATCACCCTTCATCAGCGTAAGACATTTCTCTGCTTTTTAATCCTGAATTATTCACTGCTCTGCGGTAAAAGCGACTGAAAGCCGCATAGTTACTACAGTTACAAAACTTTTCTGCTTTCATCTGGAAAGTGAATAGAAAAAGGACCTGATTTATCCATATTTTCCAACAATCTCATGTGTTTCGTCATTCACACCCCATACAAAAAAGGCATTTTCCTTTATTACCAACTCACTCATTACATCATGTTGGTAATAAGGTTGGTAATAAAGTTGCAAAAAAAGAAGAGTGGCTCATTTTCACCACCCCTCTATAGTAACCGACATTACCATCAGCACTCCGCATCCATGCATCATTCGTCTAAAAGCAGTATAACCTATCAGCCACATAAAAGCCAGTTGAAATTATCAAAAGCTACAATCCTCTTATAATACTTAGGTAGTGTCTGCTCAACAAGATGCCATTTGAGACCAACTGTTGTTTTTTAAGTTTTCAGGCAGACTTTTCTGCCATATGTACCTTGAAAATATCGAAATCACAAAAAGCATGAAAGAAGCCTTGGCCAAGTGCTCCACATTCATTGCAAGTATTGACAATGCTATGGAGCTACGTGTAGTTGTATCCAACTTCGTGCGAATCAAACCAAGACCGTAGCAGCGTTTTGCAAGGCTAAATCCTCGCTCAACCTCAATACGATCTGTATTATCTGCATATGCCTGTTTTCGCATTTCAAGCGATTCCTGCTTTGGACGTCCAAGCGCAGGCCCGGATATTCGAATATCATGTGCCTTGCAGTACGCTCGATTACTTCGATTCCGATAGATTTGGTCAACCAGAACTCGCTCCGGATAATGGCCGGTTCGTTTATGATAATTCTCAATAGAATAAATCAACACATCTGATTCGTTATAGGCATCGAAGGAAAGACGTTCTAATCGAGCAAATCCAGTTTCGTCAATGCTCATGTCCAGCTTTGCTCCAAACTCTACCGGCGCCTTTGCTTTACCTCTTACGATAGGGCGAATGTAGGGCTGGCTTATGCTAACAATACGGTCAGGAACACTGTGGGTATTGTTTTGGTACATGTACTCTTGCTGTTGATATACTTCACGAATCACTTGGATTCTTGACAGTTGTCTTTCTGTAAGCTCGATGCCATCCTGTTGCAGAAAATAATCGATATAACCTAAATCCCGTCGCACGTACTGTAACTGCTTCTTTATAGCTTTGCGAATCTTCTTTGCAGAGCGTTTTTTGCACTTCGCAAGGTTCAAGTAATCTTTCCTTGCATTCTGACGATACATACGCGGTTTGTAGTAGTTGTATTCATAACAAACATCATCGATGATGGACTCTAAGTTTTCTCTACCTTCATTGAGTAGATTAACATCCTGCGGAAATGATATTTGCTGCGGAGCGCAGGTTGCATCAAGTATCAGTGTTCCATAATTACCGTGATTACCATTCGAAGCATCATCGCCATTTCCACCGGTTGGTGGCGGATCATTCGGTGTATTGTACTCAGCAATCATCTCGTTGATTTCCATGATGATTTCATCTGTTAAACGCTTCCGGAACTCAACGAGCAAAGAAGGCACAAACGGTGCCTTATCCTGGTAGCCAGGAAGACCGATGAAGTACTGGTAATAAGGGTTCTCACGAATCTGTTCCACAAGCTCCCGGTCAGAATAGTCATACTGTTTTTGAATCAGCAAGGAGCCCAAAGCTGTCTGCAAAGGCTTTGCAGGCATTCCTGTATTGTTTGGGAACAATGATGCATAACGCTCTTCAATATCAGCCCACGGAATGGTAGCTGCCTTTTTCACCCAACGATTTTCCGGGTTCATTTTTAATCCAACTGGTTGGTTGAAATCTGAAAGAGAAAACTGATGATTTCGATTTGATTTGTACATTTGATTCTCCGAAGTGCAAGGTTTTTGCTGGTAAAACGTTGTTTTCTTTGCACTTCTATTATACCAAAACATAGTGAAAACATCAGTATTTTCAATGATTTTCAGCAGTTTTTATATGCTATAAGCAGACACTAAGTTATGAATATATTCAATCCACATAGGCGACAAGGACAACGACATTGCATTTCTTACAGCCAACCGATTTTCCGATTTTCCGGATAAGTGCATGTAATACCCATCCGCTTTAAGCAATGACTGTATTCTGATTTTACGATACTGGACAGATACATTTTTCAAGCCCAGATTTTCCGTACAGTATCTCTCCAATTCATTTGGATCTTTCTCCACCCTTGATTCCAAATAACCGGGAAGCGCTTCTATTGTACGAACCTTCTTCCCCTTTACTTCATGCTCTACAAGGAAGAAATAACAAATATTAACACTGGTATACCCTCCATACTTTGTTACATCCTGCATTTTTTTATCGCTCATTTTGATTGGTATATACGCATCATTATTAGCCGTATTCTTCCCATACAATGTAACCTTATTTACTATTCCCGGCTTTACAAAACTCTGTCTCGTCAAAAGCGGAGTATTCTTCGCCATCATTTTCTCAACAGTTGTGATCGTTGCCTCATCTTCATTTCCATCCCTTAACGGTATCCAGGCTACATATCCGCCTCTCTCTACTTTCCAGTCAAACATTCTGGAAAGGTTGTATTTGAATGTTTTCGAATCCCGACTATACTCCTGCCTTATGAAATGTAATGGATTCGATGTAAATTTTGTATAATATACATTTCCGACAACAATGTTCAAATATGCATCATTGGCATGATGGAAGTCATTGATCAGGCGTGATTTATAGAACTTATTATCCTCTCTAAATCTCGACACATTTCCCGCCTTTGCATACACTATTGTTGTTTCCGGTAATACTTGCTTTAAAATATCTGCCACGCCCTTTGTTCCCTGACTGGTTTCAACTAACTGTCTGGCAATAAACCCGGCCATTTGTTCTTCGGTGAAAGGTTCATTGCTTCTCAATCTTGCATATTTAGTATCATTGATCAGCCCTTTATTATGTAAAATATCCCAAAGTTTAGTGACTTCCGGATTTCTCTTAATAAACTCAGGAATCGGATAGATATCCTTCTTGCGATTATTTGATTCCTTATTTACCAAGACAAGATTATTTTCAATATTATCGTCTTTTACAAAATGTCTGGGATAAATATGATCAATATCATACTTGGTATCATCAAACAGATCATCCAGATCGATAGGCTTACCTGTATACATATCTCTTCCCATCTGTTTAATATACAGATACATCTTCTTACTGCGAAGTCTTCCACTGGCATCTGCATTCTCTATCAATTGACTCCAATATCCCTTTTCGTGCATTTCATCCGAAACATTCTTATAGAGCTCCAAAAGTGCTTTCTTTCTGGAATCTTTTCTGCCTTTATCTCCCTTTTCTTCGTCCGTTCTGGTCATCTCTATAAAGATTTTCTCCGGCTCCCCCTTCATGATCTGAACGATTTCCTTTATCACTCCCATCGTCTGCATGATCATCTTTCTTACCGGTGCGCTGAAATAATATTCTTCCAGCAACTCGGGTGTAACATCCGAAAGAGAGTGTATGGAAATACTGCTCTTCTCCTCTAACAGCTTCTTGTACTCAAAAGCCTCGCTGTTGATCAATTCCATAAAATTGTAATTTGTCTCCCATAAAGCCGTAAGGATGGAATACACTTCACCCGTTTCATAATTACACCCGGAAAGATCCAACATTTCCTCCGAAAACCTTCCCCAATCCTTGAACTTAAACCCAAGGATACGTTTAATGGTTTTATCGGTTAATTCAGGATACTTCGTCTCCGGATAATGCTCTTTGATATAATCAACGATAAATTCCTTGGAATCCCCATACACTGTACAGCGGAAGATAATATCTTCCACCATCTTCTTAACCTCGTCCTTTTCCAGTTCTTCTCCAAAAATAGCGTAAAACTTTCCATAGGAGCTAAGAGCGTTATTCAAATCCTTGTCTATCCCGGCAATCTGCGATTCTTTGGGAATCCCATTTTTATAAAGAAATTCTTCTACCTTTTTTCTGCTTGGCTTTTTTCCTGATTTGTAAATCTCATTAAACAGTCTCTTTTTCAGTTCATTATCAATTCGAACATTATCGATCCGGATATTGTTGATTTCATTCAAAACACAATATCTCTCATACTTTAAGGATCCCTTAGGCATAACCATTTCATCATTCAGATATGTGCATCTTCGAACCATCCGGTCAATAAATTTTCTGGCAGTCTCCGAACGGTCGATCTTCTGATCCAGTTCCCAAGGTAATACCTTTCCTTTTTCATATCCCTCTTTACGGATTACCCATCCGGTTTTACTGTTTTCAGACACCGGTCCGATATAGTAAGGGAAAGTGAATGTGTACAAACGAAGAATTCTCTCCTTAACGGTTAGATTACTATCGTCTATATCATTCAGAAAAGGCAGATATTCAGATGCATTATCCAGAATTTTCTTCATTTCCATTGCATGGATCTGGTTGGGAATAATTCCGTTTCCTGCCGTTAACTGTTTCGGCATAAATGTCTCATTATCAATTCTTTGGACCACATCCACAACTTCCGGATCGTCCACAGGCATGCACTTTAAGAGCTTTTTTACTCCCTTATAAAAATCTTCTCTGGATCTTTCTTTCATATTTCTTCTGTTAGGCTTACTGTCTTTAGATCCGAGACTATTATACTTTTCCGTATTTACGCTATTCACATATGCGCTATATGTTCCTTTTTCCGCTTGGCGGAAGAAATAATCATATTGCCCGGGAGTATATTTTTTTACAAGCTTTTTTAACAATACCAGATCTTTCTTGTGCTGCTCATAATCCTTTACCCTTGCAAAGGAGAGATACTTTTCTCCTTTTAGTATCTCTGTCAAAGATCCAATATCATATACCGCTTTGATCGCCAGTAAGATTGAACCGAAATCATCTCCTAACTGTTCCAAAATCTCCGGTTCTTTATCTGCATATCCAAAATCAGAAAACTTTGCAGTCACTTTTTCTTCTGCCTCTGATTTAAAAAGTTTATTACAATCGATCGACAGTCCGACAAAACCATTGATGATCTCCATTTGTTGCTTTTGCTTTCTGTCTACCTCAAGTAATTCTGCCACCATTTCCGCCTTTTGCTTTTTACCGTAATCTCTGGTTCCCAGAATTTCTTGCAGTCTCGAATATGTCTCTTGCGTTTTAATCTCCGGAAATTCAATAATTTCATCCTCAGCCATATGTTCTTCCAGTGCGGCAAGCAAATTATTATAGGCGTCCGAAAGTTTGAATTCGTTATTTCCACTATCAATTTTCAAACTGGAATTCAAAAAATGTCCTCTTCTTTTGAACAGGTTCAAAATAGCGAGATAAACCAATCTGACATCATAAGGCGCATTTTCATTTTCGATCAATTCCTTTCTCAAATGAAAAATCGTAGGGTATTTCTCATAATAATCTTTATCCGTAAAGCCGGGATCATTAAAAATCCCATTAGGAGTCCTGACTTCTTCATCCTTATCCTCGGGATAATACTTACTATTTTCCAAACGAATATAAAAATACGGGTCAACTTCACGGATGGCCTCATCAAAATACTCCTTAAGCAATCCTACCCTAACCTTAGACCTCTGTATTCTTCTTCTGGCAATTCTATGAGTTCTTCTTTCCGCAGATGTTTCTGCCTCTTCAAACTCCCGGATTCCCCACATATCTTTTCCCTTGCGGCGAATCAGATGATACGTATCATCCGTCACCGCCCATCCAACCGTAGATGTACCCATATCCAAGCCAATATAATACTTCTGTTTTTCCATATGGTTCTCCCTTCCGAGTAATATTTATGATTCATATTTCCAAATAATTTACACGCTTGTTTATACCATTACTTCCTTATATCATTTTTTTAGTCCCAAAAATGGTATCTATATTTCAAAAAATCTGATGAAGATCTCTTGACGAACCCGGTCTTCTATGCTAATTTTAAAGAGAATTAACAAGGCGAGTGCAAATAAGGTTTAACCGAAAACACCGTTTACGGACCGCATTGTGCGGATTTAAAAAGACTTTTCGAAGTCTTTTTTTCTTTCCCCCTTTTTCCCCTTTTTTACCTCTTCAGCATTATTCATATTCTTCCTATACTCCATTTCGTTAATACCCTTCCATATCTTCTATTATACACTTTAGCATGTCTCATTATTTTCCAGGCTGCAAAATTTTTTTTGCTTTGATATAAAATATAATTCCTCATTTTTATATAATCCCCACAAATGTCTCTCTATCTCCAATATTTCTCCTGCCGACTTTTACTATCCTCCAAAGACAACAAAAAAGGAAATCCATTCGGATCTCCTTACTTCGTAGCGAGAGGGGGACTCGAACCCTCGACACCACGGGTATGAACCGTGTGCTCTAGCCAGCTGAGCTATCTCGCCATATGGAAGTTATAGGGCTCGAACCTATGACCCTCTGCTTGTAAGGCAGATGCTCTCCCAGCTGAGCTAAGACCCCATCTGTGCCTCAAATCACACAAGTGCTATTATACTCACGGTGCCGATATCTGTCAATGATTTTTCGTAATTTTCGACCAATCTTATTTTTTACAGATCCACGGATCCGCTTACGGAATCGTCGTTAGCGGTGTAGTACGCCTTACCGTCCTCTGGCTTTACATAGAGATTCATGTTCTTTAAAGCTGCTTTGTTGTTTTTCCTGTAATCCTTTTTTGCCTCTTCCTCGACCTTCTTGAGATCAAACTGCCTGTCGCCAAACTCCAGGTATACACTCTTTTTTGCCTCTGCCATGATTTCTCCTTTCCGGAAGACCTTTCGCCCTCCCTCTCCTGGCTTACACACATTACTTCATCTATGTACCCCGCCCAACCAGAGACGTGATCCACCGTTTTTACTCTCCTCTTACATCCTCTCCGGCGCTTCAAATCCAAGCAGTTCGATGCTGCTTTCAAGGAGCCTTAAAGTCAATGTTAAGAGTGCTATATAACCCTGCTGCTTCTTCTCATCCTCTTCCGATAAGATCTTCGTTCCGTGGTAGAAAGAATTAAACGCATTGGCTACGGCATAGACATAGGCGCATACCTTATGCGGTGCGCGCTCGACGGCTGCCGTCTCGATCATCGCGCCAAATCCGGCCAGTTCCGTCATCAGTTCCTTTTCTGCCTTCTCCTCAGGTACATTTAACTCAAGTCCTTCCGTGGACTTACCGCTTTCACGGTACTTATTTAAGATGGACTTGATACGCACCATTGTATAGAGCAGGTAAGGACCTGTATCTCCCTCAAAGGACGTAAAGCGCTCCAGATCAAAGATATAATCCTTGGATGCCTGATTGGAAAGATCCCCATATTTGATGGCCGCTAAGGCTACCTTTCTCGCCGTCTCATGCGCTTCCTCTTCCGGCAGTTCCTTATTCTCACGGATCTTTTCATACATCTGATCCTCGATCTGCCTAAGGAGGTATTCAAGCCTTAACACACCGCCGTCTCTGGTCTTGATGGCCGTTCCGTTGGCGCTGTTCATGGTACCGAATCCGATGAATTCCAGTGATGTACTCTCTCTTGCGATCCCCGACTTCTTAGCGGTACGGAAGACCTGTACAAAGTGCAGTTCCTGACGCTTATCTACTACGTAGAGGATAGCATCCGGAGCAAACTCCCTCTCACGATACAGGATCGTTGCCAGATCCGTCGTCTCGTAATTTGCCGCTCCATCGGACTTAAGGACGATACAGGGAGGCAGTTCTTTCTTATCACTCTCCTCCTTAACATCTACGACCAACGCTCCGTCGGAATAGTAGGCATACCCGCCCTTCTTTAAGTCTTCCACCATCCCCGGGATCAGATCATCCACATCGGACTCACCCATCCACAGATCAAAATGGACATCCAGTTTTTCATAATTTTTCTTAAGGTCGGTCACCGATACCTTTAAGATATGTTTCCAGATCGCACGATACCCTCTTCTACCGGATTGCAGATCCGCCGTTGCCTGCAGGGCTCTTGCCTTATACTCCTCATCCTTTTTGCACTTTCCGCTCGCACACGGATAGATCTCTTCTAACTCTGCGATGGTAAAAGGCGGTTCTTCCGGATACTCCCCTTCGTAACTTTCATCAAAGTAGATAAGATCCGGTTTCCGCTCTCTTAACTCGGTAATGATCTGTCCAAGCGGCATACCCCAGTCTCCTAAGTGCACATCGCCTATCACCTTATGTCCGACGTACCGTTCGATCCTCTTGATACTCTCTCCAATGATGGCCGGGCGCAAGTGCCCTACATGCAAAGGCTTTGCCACATTCGGTCCGCCGTAGTCGATGACGATCGTCTCTGTCTTACCGGGTGTCTCTACGCCGAAGCGCTCTGCCTGATTCATCTCTTCAAGATACTTCTTTACAAAGGCGGGGTTTAATTTAAGATTTAAAAATCCGGGCATCACGGCCTCCGCTTCCGAGAAGCACCCCGAATCCTTTAACTGTTCCACGATCTCATTTGCGATCATGATCGGAGCTTTCTTATAGATTTTTGCTCCCGCCATGGCACCGTTACACTGAAATTCGCACAGATCAGGGCGGTTGCTGACGCTTACCTTTCCCAACTCCCTGTCGTACCCGGCCTTTTCAAAAGCGGCTTTCATCTCTTCCGAGACCGTCTCCAAAAATTTCTTCATTCTTACTATCCTTACCTGTTTCTTTATTTACTCTTTTCGTTCCACTATCCGGAACCCTATTATTATCTTACTATCTTACTCAAAAATATGCATTCCGTCCATAACAAAGTTTTTATTCGTTTTTATTCATCTTACATCTCATCATCCGACGCACCTTTGATCTCATCCACCACGGTCGCTTCTCTCTTCTTTTCCGCGATCTGTTTCTGTCTCTCGGCAAAGGAATAGCAGCATCCGCAGAAGTCCTGCCTGTAGAGATCGTACTTCTTGCACAGTTCGATGGAGCGCTGATAGCCGTTCTTTTTCTTAAAATCCGAGTTAAGAAATTCGATCCCATGGATCTTACCCTGTTCTTCTCCAAGCGCGTTTAAGACCGAAGCATTCTTCATCGGCGAGATAGTTAGTGTCGTGGTAAAAAAGTCATACCCGTTTTCGGCGGCATACGCTGCCGATACATCCAAACGCATCCTGAAGCACTTAACACACCGGATCCCGCCCTCTTCACAGGACTCTGTCCCCTTTACCGTCTCAAAGTATCTCTTCGGCTCATAGAGCCCCTCCACGTAGGTAAAGCGTGTACCTAAGTCTTTGGCTAATACTTCCGCCAGACGCTTCTGCTCCTCCACCCTGTGACGGTACTCCGATTCATTGGTGATATTGGGGTTATAGTAAAAGACCGTGATCTCAAAGTATTCCGCCAGGTATTCCAAACAGTAACTCGAGCACGGTCCGCAGCAGCTATGAAGAAGAAGGCGTTTTTTCTCTCCGCCTTCTTCCATACGCTTTGTCTCTTTTTCCAAAACACTGTCTAAGCGTCTCTGATAGTTTTCCTTTTTAAGCGCCCTTAGTTCCTCTTCCGTATACAGATGCATCTCATCCATCCCTTATCGCTTTAAGTCCGCGATATCGATCAGGGTTAACTCCTCCTGATTTTCCTTGGCCTCCAAACTCGTAAGCAAGGCGTTCGCCGTATCCAGGCTCGTCAGGCAGTTAATACCCGTCTCGATGGATACCCGGCGGATCAAAAATCCGTCTCTTGACTTATCGCGTCCCTGCGTCGGCGTATCGATCACAAGATCGATCTTATGACCTAAGATCAGATCCATAACCGTGGGCGACTCCTGGTGGATCTTATTGACCTTTCTGGCTTTTATGCCGGCTTCGGTAAGCGCCTGTGCCGTACTTCTGGTAGCATAGATCTTATAGCCCAGTTTTTCAAAGCGTTTTGCAAGTCCGATCGCCTCGCCCTTATCCGCATCCTTTACGGTAAAGATCACCTGCTTATGCTTCGGAAGGTCGATCCCCGCACCGATAAATGCCTTATAGAGCGCTTCTTCAAATGTCCCGGCGATTCCCAGGCACTCACCGGTAGACTTCATCTCCGGACCGAGCTGCGATTCCGCGCCGACCTTCTCAAACGAGAACACCGGCACCTTCACTGCGGTGTACGGCGGCAGTCGGTAGTAGCCGGTGCCGTACTCCATCTCGCGCAGCTTTTCGCCGAGGCAGACGCGCATTGCCGCGTCGCAGAGCGGGAGCCCTGTGAACTTGCTCATGAACGGCACCGTGCGCGATGCTCTGGGGTTCACCTCGATCACATAGAGCGACTGCCCCTCGACGATATACTGCAAATTGACGAGCCCTACCGCGTGCAGCCCGAGACAGAGCTTTTTCGTCGCGGTGAGAATGAGATCGAAAGAGCGTCGTG
>CALDIE010000306.1 GCA_937901625.1 uncultured Lachnospiraceae bacterium | reverse complement strand
TGTATATGACGGGAAAGCGGAATCATCTTCTTTTGTTCCGCAATTAGATTTCTTAAAGGAGCAGACGCTTGACTTTACCGAGCAGGCGAATGAGACACCGGTACAGTTATCCGGACTCGGACAGGATGCAGCACCTGTGCAGGCACCTCAGGAAGAGGACTACGCACAGCAGCAGTACCCGCAGGAACAATACGCTCAGGAACAATATCCGCAGGAACAGGCGTATGCACAGGAGCAGTATCCCCAGGAGCAGTCTCCTTCCTTCGGCAGCAGGATCAACTTTATGGTGGATTCCGTAGCGGCGGCGCAGGAAGCAAACGGAGGAGCACCTTTGACGATCCCCGTATCCGGACAGGATACCGGGATGCCGATCTCCCTTCCTACGGATGATGGTAATCCGGGTGATCCGATAACACTTCCGACAGATGGATTCAATACGGGTAATCCTTTGACATTACCGGTACAGCAGTCGTCTTCGGACTTTATGTTCAGACCCAGCGGTCTTACATTTGAACAGCAGGAAATGATCGATCAGGCTTCGCCCATGTTGGGAACGGAAGCTGAATACGTGGAAGATGTTCCGGTGACTGTACCGGAAGTGGCAAGTCCGGAACCAGAGTATGTTGCGGAGAGATCGTCCTTTCTTACCTCAGGCGGAGATGTAACGGCACCCATGCAGCAGGCACAGCCCGCAGCACCTGTATATGAACAGCAGGGAGTGTCCGTCATGTTACCTCTTAGCGGAGCAAGTTCGGCAGGGGTACAGAACGAGCCGGTTCAGTTGCCTCTTTCCAAACCTAAGGAGCCGATCTTTGAGTCGGATTTCTTAAACAGTGAGCCGGTAAGCGATACGTATGTCAGCGCGGCAGAGAGCGCACCTTCTATTCTTGCATCCATGCCGAAGGAAGAGGAACCGCCTTTATTTGAATCAGCGGTATTAAACGGCGGCAGAGGTGGATATGGATCCAACTATACTTCCGCAGCGGCGCAGCAGGCACAGCTTCAGTCGCTGATGGGAATTACCAGAACAGTCAGCGCGACGGGCGGCAACAGTGTACCGCCGTATGCCCGTCCGCAGGTACCTCCTTATGCGGCACAGCAGACACCTCAGTCGGGGAACGGTCTATATGGAAGCCAGCCGGCCGGTCAGGTAGGCGGGGGTCTGTACGGAACACAGCCGGTAGCGCAGCCCGGATATGGCGCGTACGGAGCACAGCCCACGGCACAGCCCGGATATGGCGCGTACGGAGCACAACCCACGGCACAGCCCGGATATGGCGCGTATGGAGCACAACCCACGGCACAGCCCGGATATGGCGCGTACGGAGCACAACCCACGGCACAGCCTGCGTATGGCGGATATGGAGCGCAGCCGGGGAACGGTTTGTATGGTTCGACACCGGTAGAGAATGCAAATCCCCTTCTTGGTGGGAGTGCATTGCTTGGAGGCGGAGCGGCAGCACAGCCTCCGGTAAATCCTTTGTATGGCAGTCCGGTACCGCCTGCGTCACAGAATCCTCTTTTTGGAGGGACGCCCGGTGTTCAGGATCCGAATCCTTTTGGAAACGGCAGCGGCAATGGATATAATCCTTAAGGTTTGAATTACATACGATACTACATTTGTAGGGGGCAGTTTCTGTCCCCTACTATTGCGAAAAGAGAAAGGCAGTTAAATCATATGAGAGTAGGAATGGGATACGACGTACACAGATTGGAGGAAGGCCTCGACCTGATCATCGGCGGTGTGAAGATCCCTTATGAAAAAGGATTGTTGGGACATTCGGATGCGGATGTTCTGACCCATGCGATCATGGACGCATTGCTGGGAGCAGCGGCTCTAGGGGATATCGGTTATCATTTCCCGGATACGGATGCGGCTTACAAGGGGATATCAAGTATAGAACTTTTGAAAAAGGTGAAGGATTTACTTGAAGAGAAGGGATTTTTGATCGAGAATATAGACGCGACCATTATAGCGCAGGCACCGAAGATGCGTCCCTATATCGATGATATGAGAAAGGTGATCGCAGATACTTTAGAGATCGACCTTGACCAGATCAATATCAAGGCTACGACTGAGGAACGCTTAGGCTTTACGGGAGAGGGAAAGGGAATTTCCTCTCAGGCGATCTGCCTTTTGACCAGCACGAAGGAACTGTTTTCGCAGGATATCATGTCCGCCGGCGGATGCGGCGGGTGTCCGATCCGCACGCAGGCGTAGGATGGGTTCTGTGGGGGCAAAAGGTTCTTTTATTAGACAACAATAGTATGTTAAAGGGTAGCAATACGATAACAGTTACCCATTCAGCAACATGCAGAAAAGATAATATCGACAGACCATGTCGGGACAGGAGAGAGACGATGCGTATTTACAATACCAGAAGCAGGATGGTGGAAGAGTTTGTTCCTCACACAGAGGGAAAGGTTAAGATGTATACATGCGGACCGACCGTATATCATTTCGCGCATATCGGAAATCTTCGCAGTTATATCTGTGAGGATATCCTGGTGAAAACCCTTCGCTATCTGGGATACGACGTTACCAGAGTAATGAACATCACCGATGTGGGACACCTCTCCAGTGACGCGGATACCGGTGAAGATAAGATGGTTAAGGGCGCGAAGAGAGAGCACAAGACCGTTATGGAGATCGCGCAGTATTACACCGACGCCTTTTTTGATGATTTCAAAAAGTTAAAGATGGCTATGCCCGAAGTGGTTGAGCCCGCTACACACTGCATCCCCGAGTTCATTCACATGATCGAGGTACTTTTGGAAAAAGGCTATGCATACCAGGCAGGAGAAAATGTTTATTTTGATACATCGAAGTTAAATGATTATTACGTACTCTCCAACATGAATGAGAAGGAGCTGATGGTTGGAGTTCGTGACGATGTGGATGAGGATACCAACAAGAAAAACCGCAGCGACTTTGTTCTGTGGTTTACCAAATCCAAGTTTGAAGATCAGGAATTGAAGTGGGACAGCCCCTGGGGCGTAGGATACCCCGGCTGGCACATCGAGTGCTCCTGCATCGGGATCAAGCACCTGGGGGAGTATATGGATATCCACTGCGGCGGCGTTGACAACATCTTCCCGCATCATACCAATGAGATCGCGCAGAGCGAGGCGTTCTTAGGACACCCCTGGTGTAAATATTGGCTGCATGTTCATCACCTGGTAGATAAGAACGGTAAGATGAGCAAGTCGGCCGGAGAGTTTTTGACTGTATCGGTTTTGGAGGAAAAGGGATACGATCCCTTGGCATATCGTCTCTTCGCCCTGCAGTCACACTATCGTAAGCCTTTGGAATTTTCCTACGAAGTGCTTGATAACGTTTCCCAGGCGTACGAGAAGTTAGTGCGCAGGATCGCGGATCTTACGGATGACGGAGAAGTGGATAGTGAGGTATACGCCGGGTACGAGAAGAGATTCGGAGATGCGCTTGCGGATGACTTAAACACTTCCATGGCTCTTACGGTCGTTTACGATCTGTTAAAGGCAGATGTAAATGACGCTACCAAGAAGGCGCTGATCGTACGTTTTGATGAAGTCCTTTCTCTGGATCTCTTTGGAGCGGCAGAACGCTTAAAGGCAGATGCGGGCGTGGATGAAGAGACTAAGAAACATATCCTGGAAAAGATCGAGGAGCGTAAAGCGGCTAAAAAGGCAAAGGATTTTGCCAGAGCGGATGCTATCCGTGCAGAGCTCCTTGCGGAAGGGATCATCCTGGAAGATACCAGAGAGGGCGTAAAATGGAAGAAGGCCTGACAATTGACAGCCGCGCATTTGAAGAGTTGGGTGCAGGAAAAACGGAAGTGCCGTTAAATCAATATTCTCCGTTGGTATTAGCCTATATCGGAGATGCGGTATATGAGCTCTTTGTAAGAAACCATTTGGTGAGTCGTAAGAATTGTCCCGTGCAGAAACTGCATAAAGAGGCGATCCGTTATGTCCGTGCCGCTGCACAGGCGGAGATCGTTACATACTGGCTGGAAGAGGGGATCCTAACGGAAGAAGAGGAATCTGTTTTTCGGCGCGGAAAGAACGCGCATGCACATACGATCCCGAAGAATGCCAACCCGGCCGAATACCGGAAAGCTACGGCATTTGAGGCGGTGATCGGTTATCTGTATTTAAAGGGTGATATGAATCGCGCGACAAAACTGATGCGAGGCGGCGTAGAGTGCCTGACACCGCAGGAAGAAAGGAAGTAGGTATGGGGTATTCGGAATCCCAAATCGAGGGAAGAAATGCCGTGATCGAGGCGTTTCGTTCCGGCAAGACGATCGATAAACTGTTTATATTGGATGGCTGTCAGGACGGACCGATGGCGACGATTCGAAGAGAAGTCCGCAAGCAGCCGGATTGTATCGTAAAATATGTTTCCAAAGAACGGCTCGACCAGATGTCCGAGTCGGGGAAACACCAGGGCGTGATCGCGGTGGTCGCTGCCTATGAGTATGCCGAGGTGGAGGATATCCTCAAAGCCGCGGAAGATGAAGGAGAAGAACCGTTTCTGTTTTTATTAGATGATTATAGTGTTTCTACAGTAATGATGGTACTCTCTCGATTCACCACGCGTACACTCGCTCCTTCTTCAATGGGAACCCTGGTACTGCTGACGGCGCGCCAGAGGTCACCGTCTATCTGGACATAGCCTGTGCCGTCAGCAGGAATGGACTCCGTCACGCGGCCAGTACGTCCCAGCAGTGCATCGGCATTGCTTGGCTTGTTGGGTTCGTTCTTGTGCAGATAGCGCAAGGCTATAGGTCGAACCGTGAAGAGGGCTACCACCGTAAAGAGTGCGAAGAGTGCCAACTGCCAGTAGAAATTCAGACTTAAGGCAGCACCAATGGCAGCGAAAACGGCACCAAT
>CALDIE010000305.1 GCA_937901625.1 uncultured Lachnospiraceae bacterium | reverse complement strand
AGAGCGAGGGGAGTCGTTAGACCATGCACTGTTCTACGGCCCGCCGGGGCTCGGAAAAACGACCTTAGCCGGGATCATTGCCAATGAGATGGGCGTCCATATCAAGATCACCAGCGGACCGGCGATCGAAAAACCGGGAGATCTTGCCGCTATCTTAAACGGTTTGCAGGAAGGGGATGTATTGTTCATCGACGAGATCCATCGTCTTCCCAGAATGGTGGAAGAGGTTCTCTATCCGGCGATGGAGGATTACGCCATTGATATCGTGATCGGAAAAGGAAGCGGAGCAAAATCGGTTCGGCTTGATCTGCCGCATTTTACCCTGATCGGCGCGACCACCAGAGCGGGACTCTTGACCGCACCGTTAAGGGATCGTTTCGGACTGATCCAGCGTCTGGAATTCTATGAGGTGAGTGAATTAAAAACGATCATTGTTAATTCCGCCCAAAAGATCGGTGTCAGCATCGAGGAGGACGGAGCCATGGAACTGGCCCGCCGTTCACGTGGCACGCCTAGACTGGCGAACCGTATGTTAAAGCGTGTTCGCGACTTTGCCCAGGTAAAGTTTGAAGGTGTGATCACCAAAGAGGTTGCGGAGTATGCGCTGGATCTGATGGAAGTAGACCGGTTGGGACTGGATCAGATGGACCGCGGGATCCTAATGATGATCATCGAAAAATTTGACGGAGGTCCGGTCGGTCTGGATACGCTTGCGGCAGCGCTCGGAGAGGATTCGGGAACGATCGAAGACGTATATGAGCCCTATCTGATCCAGCATGGACTAATCAATCGTACCCCGAAAGGCAGAGTTGTTACCGCCAGAGCTTATGAACATCTGGGAATTCAGATGCTTATGTGACTTGGCACTTGAAATAACGTGATATTGTAGCGTATAATGAAAAAGGTTATCGGAATTTTACAGAGAGGATTCGGTACGACATGGCAGAAAAGAAGTATATAGAGGTATTGTTGGATGGTAAGCCGCTTAAGATGAGCGGTGATGAAAGTGAAGAGTATATGCTTCGTGTGGTGAATTACCTCAACGGAAAACTTGAGGAATTTCGCCGGGTGGATGCTTATCGCAGAGCCGGTAAGGAAGATCAGCATCGTCTTTTGGAGCTCAATATCGCGGATGATTATTATAAGGCCAAGTTAAAATGCGAAGAATTGGAAGTGGATCTTGTGAAGCGTGAAAACGAGCTCTACGATATGAAGCATGACAGTGTCAATAAGGATCTTCAGTTAGACAGTCTTAGAGAAAAGCTGCAGAAGGCAGAGGAAAAGGTGGCCGAGCAGGAGAAAACGATCGTTCAGCTCCAGACAGAACTGAAAGAGCGCAGGAGATAAGAGGAAAGAACCTTTAGTTCACACAGCAGCCATCGGTGTGGCTGCTGTTTTTTTATGTAAGGCATCAGGCGATCGCGCTGTAGAGTTGTAAACCGGTATTTTACGGTTTACAACAGACCGGATACACGGCAAAGGAGGAGGCGTTTTTGAGTTCCAAAAGTGAATTTTCGTATAAAAGGACCTTGCCGGAGCTTCTTGCGCCCGCGGGAAACATAAGAGGGGCGGTCGGTGCCATCAATGCGGGAGCCGATGCCGTATATCTCGGAGCTACCTCCTTTTCGGCGAGAGCCTATGCGGGCAACTTATCGGAAGAGGAACTGCTCTATATCATTAAATACGCCCATCTCTTCGGGCGAAAGATCTATCTTGCCTGTAATATCCTGATCAAGCAAAAGGAGTGGGAACAGGTTTTTGAGATGATGGATCCTTTGTATGAGAACGGTCTGGATGCGGTGATTATACAGGATATCGGTCTGGCAATGGCTTTTAAGGAGCGCTACCCCGACATGGAACTGCATGCCAGTACCCAGATGGCGGTCGTCAGTGCCGAGGGGGCGTCCTGGTTAAAAGAAAAGGGGTACGTACGCGTTGTACCCGGAAGAGAGCTCTCGCTTAAAGAGATAGGATCGATCAAACAAAGAGGGATAGAAGTGGAATGTTTTATACACGGAGCTATGTGTTATTCCTATTCGGGGAGATGTCTGTTTAGCTCTTTAGCCGGAGGACGAAGCGGAAACAGGGGGCGCTGCGCGGGTCCGTGCAGGCAGCTTTATCACACCGCAGACGAAAAAAGCGGCTATTTCCTAAGCATGAAAGATATGTGTACATTTGAGTATCTTCCGGAGATGATCGACGCGGGGATCGACTCCTTTAAGATCGAAGGGCGCATGAAAGATCCGGAGTATACTGCCGGTGTAACAGGTGTTTACCGGAAATATATGGATCTGTACGCAAAGACAGGGGAGTTTTTGCCTAAACAGCATGATCTGGAGCTTTTAAGCAGTCTCTATATCCGGAGTAAGCGGCAGGAAGGCTATCTTCATAAATACAATGGTCGGGATATGGTCTCTGTTGACAATCCCGCGTATGAAAAAGTCCCCGAGGGATTAAAAGGATCGATCGCGAAAAAATATCTGGATACAAAGATGCAGCTGCCGGCGGATATTTATGTATATGTTTTTTGTGACGCTCCGATCACCATGACCGTGACTTGTGCCGGTCAGTCGGTTACCGTAAGCGGTGAGGAAGCGCAAAAAGCCATCGGCGCACCTTTGTCCAAAGAACGTATCGCAGGACAGGTATCCAAACTGGGGGAGAGTTTCTTTCAGGCGGCGGATGTATTTGTGGATACCGATGAGGAATCCTTTGTCCCGATGCGTGCCTTAAATGAATTAAGACGCAGAGCGGTAGAAGAGCTTGAGAAGAGTCTGTGCGAAAAAAAGCGTACGTTGCAGTCGTTTGAGCGTCTTTCCGTAAGTAAATCCGTCACAGATCCCGCGGATCCCAAAGAAACGAAGGATAAGGGAAAGACGAGGGATAAGAAAACTGACCGGAAAGACAGTAAGAAAGACAGCATAATAAAAATAAATAATGAGATAAATAATGAGATACGGGAAGAGGTTTTCGTCGGGGTCAGAAAGAAAGAGCAGTTACGTGCCGCGCTTAAACAGGACTATCCTTCGGGTATAATCCTTGACCTTGCGTTAGCGTCAGATTTGGATCCCGATCTGTATCATAAGACTCTTGCATGGAAAGAAGAAAAGTCCGGAAGGAAACTGTTTTTACGGCTTCCGGAGATCGTTCGGGAAAAATATACGGCCGAAATCGGGAAGAGTTTAAAGGATCTGTACGAAAGCGGAGAGTATGCCGCGATTTACTCAGGCAGTATCGACGGGGTGGCGTTAATAAACAATATCTGTAAAAACGCGGAAATCCGTCTGGATTTCGGGCTGTCGGTTTTTAACAAAGCATCGGAAAAGGCACTCCTTACCTGCGCGAAGCGCTATACCGTTAGCGCGGAATTAAACGCTTCGGAACTGTATGAGATTGAGAAATACGATGCGGAGGATACGTTGGCTGATCCGGATGCAATAAGAAGCACCCAAAGAGAATTACTTATATATGGATACCTTCCGTTAATGTATTCGGCAAACTGCCTTTTAAAGACTACAAAAGGGTGTGATCTGTCGGCCGGCGTTATGCGTCTGTATGACGAAAAGAAGCATGCTTTCAGCGTAGATCCCGTTCACAGATATTGTATGAATATCCTGTATAACGGTGTGCCGCTGTCTTTGCATAAGCAGATTTCTGAAATAAAGCGGAAGGGACATTACGCTGCGTTTCGCCTTGAGGGGACGATAGAAAAAGAGGAGGAATTTCAGTCGGTTTTAAGTGGTTTTGGTGCCTTGCTTGAAAAGGGGGAAAAGTATTCTCCCGCACAGTACACCAACGGTCACTATAACCGCGGAGTTTTGTAGGTATGATCGCTGTTTTTTTGGATTTTTCTAAATATATCAATATCTTATTGCTGGCGCTCTTTGTTTTGACCGCCTATGTTTTGCTTAAGAGAAAGGAAGATGACACCAGACAGGGGGCGTATGCTTTTTTAGAGGTCATCTCCAACCTTCTCTTTTTATCCGGTATGGCTTCCGTGTATATTGCGGGGCAACATTACGGTACGCTTACGACAGACGGACTTCATGATCTGTTGTTTCTGATCTTTGCGGAGTTTATCGGGCTGTTCTTTTTTCAGCGTATCTTTTTTACCGTCTACCCTGAAGGAAACCGCCTGTTATTTGCCGATATGAAGCTCCTGATCTCGGTGGGCTTTATCATTCTGGCCAGGATCAATATTGCGCACGCGTCGAGACAGGCGATCATTATAGCCGTTTCCATGATCCTTTTTATGATCATCCCGGTCATGATCCGGAAACTCAAATTCTTAAAAAAGATTTATTTCCTGTACGGTATTGCCGGAGCTGCGATGATGGGTATCGTTCTGACACTCGGTTCTACGGTAAACGGCTCCAAATTGAGCTATATGGTCTTCGGACTCTCATTTCAGGCGTCGGAATTCGCAAAACTGCTCTTCGCCTTTTTTATAGCCGGGATACTGGCAAAGGTATATCACTTCGGGAGAGTGCTTTTGTCCGCGATCATGGCGGGGATTTATGTTTTGATCCTGGTGGCGTCCAAGGACCTTGGAAGCGCTTTGATCTTTTTCGTTATGTATGTGGCTATGGTATATGTGGCCACCGGAAAGAAAAGCTATGTCTTTGCCGGCGTGGTCGGCGGTGAGGCGGCGGCGGTAGCGGCCTATTTCATATTTTCACATGTTCAGACCCGTGTCAGGATCTGGCTCGATCCATGGGCGGATATTGACGGAAAGGGATATCAGTTAACACAGTCGTTGTTTGCCATCGGTACAGGCGGGTGGTTTGGCATGGGGCTTGGACACGGAACGCCTTCCACGATTCCCTATGTGGAGGAGGATTTTATCTTCTCCGCCATTTCCGAGGAATGCGGTGCATTGTTCGCCGTTCTCGTTTTGCTTGTCTTTTTAAATATCATACTTTGCGGTTTCCGAACGATGGGAAATGTGCGTGATCCTTTTTACAGGATCGTCGGAACCGGTTATGTGATCTGTCTTGCGACACAGGTCTTTTTAACCGTGGGCGGCGGTACCAGACTGATCCCTCTTACGGGTGTGACCCTGCCTTTGATCAGTAACGGAGGAAGTTCGGGAATGGCTACGATCCTTCTGTTTTCGGTACTTCAGGGAATCTCCATGATCCGGATGGATGAGATAGAGGAACATGCCGAAATAACGGATGAAGCCTTTGCAGCGATCGACAGAAAACGCTATGAACTCGAAGACCGTCTGGACGCCGGGGATACCGTTTACGAAGATGAATTTGAAGCCGTCGACCGGGAGGAAAGAGAGCTCATTGACGCTCTTAATGAGGATAAGAGAAAACGGAGACGAAAAGGAAAGAGTTTTGTGGCAACTACCGTCTTTAATGCCATGCTCTATATTGCGATGATCGTCAATATCTCTTACTTTGTCATTCATAAGAGTGAGGAGGTAATCACCAACAGTTACAATGCAAAGCGTCTGGAGATCATCGAATCGGAAGTGGAACTTGGCAATATTTATGCGCACGACGGATCGGTACTTGCGCAGACGCTGACGGATGGAGCGGGTAATTCCTACCGGGATTATCCATACGGCGAGGAGTTCGCCCATGTGGTTGGCTATGCTTCACACGGCAGAGCCGGACTTGAGAGGGATTGTTACGGATATCTGTTAACATCGAGTGTTTCCCTTTCGAGACGTACAAGCGATAACCTTTCCGGGGTAAAGCATCCCGGGGACGCTGTCTATACGACGCTTGAACCTGCGCTTCAGGAGATAGCATATATGAGCCTTGGCATCTACAGGGGCGCTGTCATAGCAACGGAAGTAGATACCGGAAGGATCCTTTGTATGGCGTCTACGCCCGATTTTGACCCGAATGAGATCGATGAGATCTGGGATTCGATCGTGGACGATAAAGATAACAGTATACTGGTCAATCGCGCTACACAGGGCTTATATCCTCCCGGATCGACCTTTAAGATCTTTACGGCTCTTGAGTATATCAGGGAAAATCCGGATACCTATGATTCCTATCACTTTAATTGCACCGGTTCCCTTAAAAACGGAGAGGATACGATCAGCTGTTTTCATCATACGGTACACGGATCGCTGGATCTGACGGGATCTTTTGCCAGATCGTGCAATTCTTCCTTCGCCAATATCGGTCTGTCCTTAAACCGCACAAGCTTTGCGACCACCCTAACGGATCTTTATTTTAACAGAGAGTATCCGGTTAACTTTACCTATAATCCGAGCCGTGTGACGATGGAAGAGGGACTCAGTACTTTTCAGATGATGCAGACATCCATCGGACAGTCCACTACAGCCGTGACACCTTTATATCTGAATATGGTGACGGCCGCGATCGCCAATAACGGTGAGATGCTTGCGCCGTACCTTGTCGATCGGGTGGAGAGTGTAGAGGGAAGCGTTATCAGACGATTTATCCCGCAGTCAATGGGACAGGTGATCTCAAAAGAGGAATGCGAGATCTTAACAGAGCTTATGTGCGCTGTTGTGGAGAAAGGTACGGGAACGGGGCTTAGCGGGCTGATGTATACAGCGGCAGGAAAGACCGGTTCGGCCGAATTTTCCGATGATAAGACACAGAGCCATGCCTGGTTTACCGGTTTTGCCCCCGCGCAAAACCCGAAGATCGCCGTGACGGTGATCATGGAGAATGCAGGAACGGGCGGAGATTACGCGGTTCCCGTGGCGCGAAGGATTTTTACGAAATATTTTGAAACACATCCCGATGTATTAAATGACGAATAAAAATGTTTGCTTGTTTTGTGTGTCTGTTTGCTATATACTAAAAAAAGGTTTACTCGCACACAGACGGGAGGACAGGCAGTATGATCGAAGCAGTCAGCTGTGGCGGTGTTGTGATTTATCGGGGAAAGTTTTTATTGCTTTATAAGAACTATCGTAACCGTTATGAAGGCTGGGTTTTACCCAAAGGAACGGTAGAAGAAGGGGAGCAATATCCGGATACGGCGCTCAGGGAGGTTAAGGAAGAAACCGGAGTAACGGCCAGCATCGTTCGCTATATCGGGAAAAGTGATTATACTTTTACGGTACCGGAAGATACTGTGGAAAAAGAAGTGCACTGGTATCTTATGAAATCGACCAGTTATTTTTCTAAACCCCAAAAAGAGGAATACTTTTTGGATTCCGGATATTATAAATATCATGAGGCGATCCATTTGTTAAAGTTTGCCAACGAAAAACAGATCCTGGAAAAGGCTTATGAGGAATACCAGAGTCTGTATCGTAGTCGGCTTTGGACACCGTAAGGGTGTCATGACAAAAAAGCCCGGGCGTCGGCAGGGGCTGTTTTTGCGTTTTTCATCCGGCCATAAGGGCTTAGCGGGAGGCGGCAATGCTTGAATTTTCAAGAAATCTGTATGTCAGCGATGGGCTTAAAAACCGTATGGACGAGATCATGAAAAAGATGTCGGAAGACGCTTTGGTTGCCGGCGTATATGTGATCTATTGGAATTATGATACAAAGAAACCGGAGTTTCTTAAGAGCATCTACCTTAAACAACCGTATTTTAAGAACCACCGATTCGTGGTGACCGGTCTGGCGGACAGTTATGAGGAGGCTCTTAAGTACCTAGCCGATACGGCTTTTAATACATATCTCGCACAAACGGGTGATGAAATATTCGATGGATAAGGAAGGAATGGTATGGCGATCGTACTTCAGATACTAAAGGTGATCGGCATCATATTGCTGGTGATCCTCTCCGTACTCCTTCTGGTTGTAGCGCTGGTACTCTTTGTACCTTTCCGGTACAGGGTTCGGACCGGGAAAGAGGAAGAGATTACGGCAGATGTCCGCGTGAGCTGGCTGTTGCACTTTATCAGAGTGGATGTCCTCTATCAAAAAGAAGTAAATATCAAAGCGGCCGTACTGGGTATCACGGTATTTGATAAGAAAAAGAGAGAGGAAAAGAAGAGGAAAAAGGAAGCAGCCGCCGCTGATAAAACCGGGGGCAAAAAGGATAAATGCCGTAAAAACAAAGATAAAGACAACAAAGAGGATACAGAGGCAGAAGATATATCCGAAGAAGTCGGAGCAGGCTCATCCAATCCCCGAAAGGATGAGAGTAAAGCGGCTTCCGGTACGGAAGACGGGGATACCTCAAAGACAGAAGATAAGAATAAAAAAGACAATAAGAACAATAAGAAAAGAAAGAGCCATTTCTTTGCGAAGAAAAAGATTACATTCGCAGAGTGGATCGATGCGCAGCTTGATAAACTTGCGGCACTCTCAGACCGTATAGCGGATAAGATCGATTCGTTTGCCGATCATACGGAAGAAATGATCGACAAAGCGGTGGATACCTATATTTATTATGATAAGCTTCTCTTTTCGAAGGGAACGGAATGGGTGATCGAATACGGAAAAAAACATACGATTCCCATCTTAAAAGATATCTGTCCGAGAAAGGTCTCCGGAGATCTTTACTTTCACAGTGACGATCCCGCAAAGGCCGCAAAGCTCTGGGAGTTTTACGCGCTGGCTACGCCGTTACTGGATCGGCTTCCGGGAAAGATCGACCTTACATCGGATATGGAAGATGAGAAGATGACGTTTCATCTGACGGTGAAGGGGAGAGTATTTCTCTTTGTTGTGGCCTGGCACGGATTGCTGTTGATATTAAATAAAAAGGTCAGAAGATTTATCAAACTATTAAAACGGGAGGACGTTTAAATGGCTGAAAGTAATAATATTAAAAGTGTAGTGGATGCATTGATGAAGGATATGGATTCTCTGGTTGCGACCAAGACCGTGATCGGCGATCCGATCAAAGTGGATGATGCGGTGATCGTGCCTTTGGTGGATGTATCTTTCGGTGTTGCTGCCGGATCCGGTTCCAGAGATAACAATAAGAAGGACTGCGGGATCGGCGGAGCCAATGCCAAGATGTCTCCTTCCGCGGTACTGGTGATCCAGAACGGCCACGCAAAGATCGTTACGGTCAAGGGACAGGATTCCATCAGCAAGATCATTGACGCGATTCCCGAGGTCATTGACAAGATCAAGGATAAGAAGGGTGTAACCGTAGATGACGATGTGGTTATTGAAAAGGCCTTTCCGGAAGAAGAGTAGAAGGGAGTAAATAGAAGTAAATAACTGAATATAAGTGATCAAACAAAAACAGAGTTTTGATACGAAAAAACCCGCGGATCGCTCCGCGGGTTTTACGTTCTCATTGAATGATGAAATTCCGGAAAAAGTACTTGCTTAAACTCGCTCAACAGCACCGCTCTTTAAGCATGTAGTACAAACATGAAGTCTCTTGGAAGTACCGTTTACAGTACACTTCACATGCTTAATATTGGAATTCCAAACTCTGTTAGATCTTCTATGGGAGTGGCTGACATTGTTTCCAAAATGAGCGCCCTTACCACAAATATCGCATCTTGCCATGAACAACACCTCCTTCAAACCAACTTGAGCATACTACAAGCGTGATGCTCACAACAAGAGATATCTTAACAAATTCGAAAGCATAATGCAAGTATAAAATGAAAGAACTTTTGCAGGTTAAAAGGCAGGTATAAAAGGGAAGAACTCTTGCGGGAAAATGATATGTGAAAATGTTTGCGTCTACCCGAAAAAAGGGATTCGAAGTGAGGAAAGAGGGATTCGAAGTGACAGTCTTGAAATTTTACAAATATTTAGTATACTATTAGGGAGTAATGCACTAAAATCCAATACAATAAGGAGGGATTTTATGAACAATTCAGTGGATACACACTTAGGCAGTATTCAGATTGACAGTTCTGTTATTGCGCAGTATGCCGGCAATGTGGCCAACGAGTGCTTCGGTATCGTAGGTATGGCATCCGTCAATCCCAAGGAAGGTCTGGTACGTATTCTGAAAAAAGAAAGTGTCGATCATGGAATCCAGGTGGTTTCCGAGGGCGGGAAATTGATCCTCAGTTTTCACGTGATCGTAGCTTATGGTGTCAGTATTATGGCGGTTACAGAGAATCTGATCAACAATGTAAAATATAAGGTCGAGAATTTTACCGGCCTTGAGGTAGAGAAAATCAATATTTACATCGAAGGCGTTCGTGTAATTGACTAAGGAGGAATAAAAATTGTCAGCTAATACGATTGATACCGGACTTTTGGCGAAAATGTTTTTGGCCGGAGCAAAGAATCTGGAGGCACAAAAAGACAGAATTAATGAGCTGAATGTATTTCCGGTACCGGATGGAGACACCGGAACGAACATGACATTGACGATCATGTCTGCGGCGAGGGATGTCTATTCTTTGGAGGAGAAGGACATGAAGTCGCTGTGTAAGTCGATCTCATCCGGATCCTTACGTGGTGCAAGAGGTAACTCGGGTGTTATTTTAAGCCAGCTTTTGCGTGGTTTCACCAAGGTGATCAAGACCTATGACGAGCTCGATATAGCGGTGATCTCGGCCGGTTTTGATAAGGCCGTGGAGACGGCGTACAAGGCGGTTATGCAGCCCAAGGAAGGTACGATCCTTACCGTTGCGAAGGGAATTGCCACAAAGGCAAACGAGCTTTTTGAAAACGGCGAACAGGATCTCGATACCTTTATGAAGGAGATCATTGC
>CALDIE010000304.1 GCA_937901625.1 uncultured Lachnospiraceae bacterium | reverse complement strand
GACGCGTCGTTGATCCTGATCTCACCCTGCGTCGGTTCAAGATACCCTGTAAGCATTTTTAACGTCGTGGATTTACCGGCACCGTTCGGTCCGAGAAACCCGTATATTTTTCCTTTTTCACACTCAAAGGAAAGATCGGATACCGCTACCCGATCGCCAAATCTCTTGGTCAAATGTGATACTGTTATCATTTGAATTCCTCATCACTATACATATCGTTGCAGTTCTTTTACCCCCGCTGCATAGACATAATAGTCCGGAAAGTCATACTTAAGGCGCTTTAAGCAACGCCGTATGTATTGTTCTCTTTCCTGAAGATTATATTTAAGGACATCTTTGTGTCCCCAGATGTGCGTAAACACCGTCTGTTCCCGCAGCTCCGAAACAGACTTCACATAGGATCCCACGCCAAGCCCCATTGCCTTAGCGCAGATCGGCAGGAGGCGCTGTTCCGCAAAAACCATACGGTTTAAGTTATCTTTGGACGGCGCGCATCCCTTCATAAAAGCAAGCGCTGCAGAAGTATAATACTTTCTGAATTCCTCACTCGAGGTGTACAACAGCGCTGTATTGGCCGGCAATACGGAAAAATCCCACTCTTCCGGCATCGAATATCCTTCGTTACATTCAAAAACATGCGGATCCGGGTAGATCACAGGGTTTAACTCCTCCCTGTGAATCACATAGACCGGATTCTCCCCTATACATTTCGCCAGATCCTTCCAGATGATCAGATCCAGATCGATCATAGCCGATGCGCCCTGCTCTTTAGAAAGCGCAACCAGCTTCCCCGCTGCCCAAAATACCAGAGGGTCGATCTCCTCCGATACCCCGATCAACTCCACACCACGGTGAAACATTGAAGCCAAACCGGTCTTGTCCAGATAGGCACATGCATCCTCATCGGCATACATCTTCGTCGGTCCGTTGTAACGTTCGTACGCAGCAACAGAGAGGATCATCGTGATGACCTCGAAATCCTCCATCTCGTAGATATATTTTTTGTTCGTTCCGAGACGAACCTTTGACGGTTTCGTCCACATCGAATAAAAACCATTGATCATATCAAACCGATCCCATACCCCATCTCAGCGATCCATCTAACCGGTGCAACCTCTGCTGCCTCAACGGGCGCATAAGCCTCCGATACACCTTCCGTCCCTTGTACGGACGCCTCACCTATAGCAAGATCCTCTGGCATTTCCGCGCTGTAACTGCCGGATAAGTATCTGCTTCCGTAGCGGTTAGCGCTACGGTAACTGCCTGAGAGATAACTGCCCGAGAGATAACTGCTCGAGAAGAAACTTCCGAACAGGAAGGATCCGTAAGTGTAACTGCCGGATGAAAAACTTCCGGATAAGAAGCCTGTGGATGCGTAACTGCCGGAATAAAAACTTCCGGACAAAAACGCCCATGACGCACTATTTTCCGACATAAATCCGCCAAAACGATACCTTCCTCCATAGTAGGATGAAAGCGAAAATGTACTCCGTAAAAAACTTCCGTAGTTGTAACTTCCCATGCCAAATCCGCTTCCCTTGTAGGAGGTGTGGCTGAATGCATTGTAGGAAGATACACTGCCCCTGTAGGAGGAGAGGCTGTAGGCACTGTAGGAAGATACACTGCCCTTGTAGGAGGTGCGGCTGTAAGCTCTGTAGGAAGATGCACTGCCCCTGTAGGAGGAGAGATTTGATACACTGTAAGAGGTGTTTCCCGACGCATTGTAGGACGTACTTCTTAATGCATTGCAGGATGTGTTTCCTAACGCTTTGTAAGATGATGTGCTTCCTCCTGCATCCGTAAACGGTGTCTGCGGTAAAATGTTATCGAACGTTTCCACTTCCTCTTCGTAGTGGCCGTCTGCAGGCTGTTGCATACCGGCAAATACCATCCACCATTCCGGAACATGAACCTCGCAACCGTTGAAGTAAAAGTCATAGTTTCTGTCCTCATCCGGAATATAAAAACTCTCCGCGTAAACCTTGGCGTTTACGGAATAGAGTTTGATAAAAACGGGCAACGCCCGGTTGGCTTCACAGATCTCTGCCGCACGATCCTTCGGACAGGAAAACATAAAGCCACCCTGCGGCAGGGGATGACGAAGGCGTCTGTTTAAGTCTCCGTTCCAAACCACATAAGCGGAAAAAACTCCCAGCGACTCATCGTAATTATCCCACGTCAAAAACGCGTATCCCCCGTGAAGTGCCTTGGATGCATTTATTCTACGGTCATACGCCTCTATATCCTCATGCGCTCGTTTGTCTAACCAGGAAAACATTTTTCCCATAGACTACCTGCCTTATCCGTTCATCCGCCCATTCGGACGTAAAAGCCAAAAATCCCTCTTATACCACATAAATTATAGGTTTATTTCGATGATAATGCAATACAAATCCCATTGCCGGACATTGAAAAAAAGGCATTCGGGCTTGCTTCCAAAACCTTCCGGGAAGACCGTCACCGTAAATACCTCCACACCCTCGATTTTAATCATACTGCCCGCGAAGCTTATCCAGATATGCCCTGTACTGTTCCACCAATGATGACGGAGAAGCAATCTTTACCCCGGATCCCAGACCTGTGATCCAGCCGAAGAACTGGTTGCTCGGCACCACGTTGGCTGATACCGTGAAACTCTCATCCCCGGCTTTTCTGTAGGACGCTTCTCTTCCGAAACGGTCGATGGCAGTATCCAACAGATATAAGGGCATCTCGATCTTTACGCGGCACTTCTCTCCACCGAACATTCCGAAGGACATGTTGGTATACTCGGCAATATTAAACTTTTCAAAATGAGAAGCTCCTTTGCGGTTCTCCTCGCGGATGGAAAGACCGTCCATGCGGTCGATCCTGTAATGTCTGACATCCTCTCTTGTCTCATCATAGCCGATCAGATAATAATTCTCATTATTCCATGTAAGGAAATAAGGGCTTACCATATACTCCCGTCCTTCGTGACGGAATTCCTTCTTGCCTTCGAGAGTATAACGCAGATAACGGAAGGTAATGCTTTTGTTTTCCGTTATGGCGCTGCTGATCTCATCCACGTAGTAAAACACTTTCTTATTATCCGACTTAACACGGTCGATGATATAAACATCCCTGTGAAGTTCTTTACGGCCGTATTTTCCGACCAGCCCTTCGAGCTTTGCGATCAGGTCTCTGGATTGGTTGATACTTAAGAAGCGGCTGGACTGAACCATGTCGATCAGGATCTTAACTTCCGCCAACTCAAATTCCGTAGCCGCAAGATAATATCCTCCCCCACGTTTTGAGTCATTTAATTCGATGTCGAAACCGAATTCTTTTAACTCGCGTATATCACTGTAGAGCGACTTTCTCTCAACGGAGATTCCATAACTTTCCAGACGTTCGATCAGTTTCGTGGAAGATAAGGGGTGATCCACATCACTCTCCTCAAACAGGATTTTCAGCACATACAATATCTTCTGTTTCTGATTTTCCGATTTTGCCATAATGGCACTCCTCTCCGCATCCCGATCTGTCAGGACGCAAGCCTTATATATCAACCTTTCGTACTTCCTCAATGCATCTTCCCCGACACAACGAAAGAAAATCTTCCCCTTCCCGGCGGGCTGTAACGCCAATGTCCGGAATAAACAAAAGCGTCTCCAAAAAAAGAGACGCCTTCTATCCATACCTTATCTGCCTAATCTTCTCTGACCATCCGATGTAACGGGACCGACATTATACCTGCTCACTGTTATCCGTAAGAGCCGTCTCATCACCCGATGCCGCTTCTTTAAGAGCAAGCCCGGCATCCTTCTTTTTTCTGAGTGAGATCCCGATACATACAGCAATGCAGATCACGCCCACAAATATCAAGAATACCAACAGGTAAGAAAGAAAACTACCCAGAAACAAACTAAATTTTGTCATTACAAACCTGACCTCCAAACTTCTCTTGCAGCACATGCCCCGGGCTCACGCGCACTACTGCCGCTTCTCATCATATCACCTATCCTTCGATATCGTCAAGCACAGCATGATGATCCGCAGCCTCCGTTGCCAGCGTATCGCAGTGCTCGTTTAACTCCTCTCCGGCATGACCTTTTACCCAGACATAGGTCACCTTGTGGGGAGCGGCAGCTTTTAACAGCCTCTTCCAGAGATCGACGTTCTTGACCTCCTCGTTTTTACCGCGCTTCCAGCCCTTTTTGATCCATCCGTCGATCCAGTGCTGATTAAAGGCATCCACGATGTATTTTGAATCCGAATGAAGCTCCACCTCGCAAGGTCTTGTCAAAGCCTCCAGTCCGGTGATGGCTCCCATCAGTTCCATACGGTTGTTTGTCGTATTCTTATATCCCGCGCTAAACTCCTTGCGGTGCTCCACTCCGTTACTGTCGGTAAACAACAGTACCGTTCCGTATCCTCCGGGTCCCGGATTCCCCCTGGATGCCCCGTCGCTGTATATGATCACTTTTGACATTTAATTCTCCTTACTCCACCGGTTCTCTTTGACAAACTTCCCGGCCATGGTCTCTGCTTTCTTTACGATCTCCTCATCATATCCCATCAGGCGAAGCAGACGAATGGCGTTTCTCGACGTGGCTTTTCCCTTTTGAAGCCGGTAATTGAAAAGAACATCGTTGTCCTTGATCTCCTCTTCAAAATGATAATTATCGTATTCTTCCTCCAACAGCCCCGTCAACTCGATATCATGCGTGGCTGCCAGGCAGAAATACCCTTTCTCTGCCATGAATTCAAGGATCCGGGTGGAGGCTGCAATCCTCTCGACCGTATTGGTTCCTCTTAAGACTTCATCCACAAAGCAGGCCACCACAGGACCGTCTTCTTCTCCCGCCTCCAATATCCGGCTCATGGCGCGGATCTCAGCCATGAAATAACTTTCCTTCCCCGCAAGGTCGTCTCGTAAGGCCATGGACGAATAGATCCTGTAAAAGGAGGTGTGATACTCCCCGGCACACACCGTATGGATCGTCTGGGACATGATCATCGCAAGGGCAACCGTCTTTAAAAAAGTCGACTTTCCGGAGGCATTGGAGCCGGTTAAAAGAACCGGTTTTGAAAACGAATACGAATTCGTAACCGCATCCTCCACTAACGGATGAGCTATCTCCACAGCGGACTGCGTATTGTCAAACACAGGCAGGCACCACATTCCGGTACTCTTTCGATACGACGCCACCGCTATCATCGCCTCGATCATCCCTAAATTCCGCTCAATCTCCACGATCTCATCATGCTTATCGTTCATCTCTTTGTAGGTGCGGTAAAAGAAGATGATATCGATATGCAACAGCATGTACAGATAATCCCTTAAGATCTCCATGGGATTGCCGCTGTTTTGCTCCCCGGCCAGGATGATCCCCGCGCCGGAACGAAACTTCCCCATCCCCGATACGGATTGCCGGATCCTATCCTGCTCGATCTCACAGACAGGAAGTTGTAAGTTTCCTATCTGTTCTCCCGCCGCTATAACATGCAGGATGTAGCGAAGGTTGGTATAATACGGCAGGATCCGCCCCTTTACCCGATAGTAGGAGACCATATTTGCGACAACCACCGCGATCGTAAGTAAAATTCCCGTTCCCGTGGAAACAAAGATCATCGCAACTGCAAGCAGCAAAAGGATCGGCGCGGCGATATGATATTTTAATTTATCTCCGCCTTCCAACTCCCCCGCGAAACGAAGGTAGTCATAGAGCGAATAATACCGGTTCTTCCCGACGGAAGCAAAGAGGTATTGCAACTGTTCCCGCTCTTGTTTATGTTCAGAGAAGTATACGATACTCTCTTCTCTTCGCTTTAACTCATCCTCATCAAATACCGGCTTTCGCAGCATGTCATAGAGCATCTCCTCGCCGGCAGAGGAATATGTCCGGTTCATTACGGTAAAAAGCCTGTCCATATCAAGGTCCGACCAGGTGATATCGTCGATATCCCATTTGCCCGGATACTCCCGGTAGTAGGCCTCTGCAAGATGCAGACGCTCCGCTGTCTCAGCATCCGGTTTCTTTCCGTATTCCGCGCTGATCCTTTCCTTTATCACTTTCTCGTATCGGTGTTTCTCCGCAATGCCCATGATGACAAAGATGACGGTTAAGAGCAAAAGAGCCCCGATTACAATAATTTCATCCATAGAAGTAAACTCCCACTCTAAAAAACAGTATCACCCATCCATAAAATCCGGTCCGAAGCTATAGGGTATAAGTTCTTCCAAAGTAAAGCACCGGTAGTCATCCGCCGATGTTCCAACCAGAACCGTAAACTCCTTTGGATCGCAAAATTCCCTTAAAACCTGACGGCAAACTCCACAGGGAAAAGCCATCCCCCTACGCTCTTTCGTACCGCCGGCGATCGCGATCATGGTAAATATTCTCTTCCCTTCACCCACCGCCCGGAATACAGCCGAACGCTCCGCGCAATTTGTCGCTCCGTAGGAGGAATTTTCCACATTGCAGCCGGTATGGATGTTTCCTTCCGTATCCAAAAGCGCCGCGCCGACAAGATAACCCGAATATGGCGCATACGCCTTTTGCCTTGCAAAAAGGGCCGCTTCCATCAATTCCCGCTCTGACTTTTTTTTAGGATCCATGCTCCTTCCGCACTCCTTTCCTGCCAGTACCTGATCTGATTTTCCTTTAGCGATGCTTCCTGAGAAGACCAAATTATAAAAGAAAATATCTTAGCTGTAAACAACAAAAAGACCGAGAAATTATTTCAGAGCACAGGGAAAAAGTATCCCGAGCCTAAAACAATCATCGGCCTCAATGGAAAAATAGCGTATTCCACAAAAGGCGTCAAGTACCCGAATATGTGAATCACCCTGCAATGCGCAGTATTATGAGTCCAATCACCCTTTGAGATGATATGTCAGCTATGATATAATAGCACGGTGAACATCGTTTTGCCAACACATACGACATGTTAAGGAAACACCATAGATTTTAAATAACAAGGAGGTCGAAAATGTATAATACAGTTCGTGTTAAAGAAGATCTGATCTATGTTGGTGCGAGTGATCGCCGCATCGCTTTATTTGAAAACGCCTATCCCGTATCCAATGGAATTTCCTACAACTCCTATGTATTTCTTGATGAGAAAACCGCACTGATGGATACTGTGGATTGGGCGATCGCAGAACAGTTTCGCGAAAACCTGCTGCATACCCTGGACGGCCGCAATCTCGACTATGTAGTCGTAAGCCACATGGAGCCGGATCACTGCTCCACCCTCGGTATCGTTCTTGACCTCTATCCCGATGTAACGATCGTCGGAAACATCCAGGTTAAAAAGATGATCTCGCAGTTCTACGGCAGAGATGTCAGCGACCATTTTCAGGCCGTAAAGGAAGGGGATACCTTAAGCCTCGGACGTCATACCCTCACCTTTATCGGCGCGCCGATGGTACACTGGCCGGAAGTCATGATGTCGTATGAACCGGAATATAAGATCTTGTTCTCCGCAGATGCCTTTGGAAAGTTCGGCGCCCTTTCAGGTAATCTCTTTGCGTCACAGACCGATGTATGGAAAACGGAGTTAAGCGAAGCAAGACGCTACTATTGCAATATCGTCGGAAAGTTCGGAGCAAATGTCAGTGCTGTATTAAAGAAGGCAGCGGCTTTGGATATCGCCATGATCTGCCCTCTTCACGGACCGGTACTGGATGACGACCTCTCCTACTATCTGGATAAGTATACTCACTGGTCCGGTTACACTCCCGAGGATGAGACGGTTCTGATCGCCTACGGTTCCATTTACGGAGGAACACAGAACGCTGCTGATATCCTGGCTTCTCTTCTCGCCGAAAAAGGGGTTAAGAACATCCGCGTCTATGATGTCTCCTCCACCCACTACTCAACGATCGTTGCGGAGGCGTTCCGCGCCAGTACACTGGTATTTGCCTCTCCCACACAGGATGCGAGGCTCTTTGCGCCGATGGAGATCGTTTTAAATGAATTAAAGAGTAAAAACCTCAGCAAGCGAAATGTCGCTCTGATCGAAAACGGCACCTGGGCTCCGATGGCAGCAAAACCGATGCGCGCTGTCTTGGAGAGTATGAAAGAGATCACATTTATCGGTGAGACCGTATCCTTGCTTTCCACGCCGCAGACGAATGCATCCCGGGACGATCGTGCTTCCTTAAACGCACTGGCAGACGCAATCGTCTCTACTTTGGCATAACGCATTTACAAGAAAGGTTTTTCCATGGATAACAACCATATCCTGTTACAGGTTCAAAATGTCGATTTTTCCTTTAGGAAGAATCATGTTCTCGATCATATAAACTTTGATATTTACGCCGGCGAGAGCATCGCGATCTTAGGCTCAAACGGAAGCGGTAAGTCAACGCTTCTCTCCATCCTTTCCGGATCGAGAACCTGTCGCGGTGCCTCCGTCCTGTATAACGGCACGGATCTGTTAAAGGATCGTAAGATGCGCGGCAAAGTCATGGGCTATGTTCCCCAGTCGAACCCTTTAATTCCGGAACTGAGTATTTTGGATAACCTCCTTTTATGGTATCCGGGAAGCAAACAGGCTCTTTTGACCACGCTGGAACGTCCCGAGATCGCCATGCTTGGAATCGGTGATTATTTGAATAAGACCGCAAGAGAATGCTCGGGCGGAATGAAAAAAAGAGCCGGCATCGCCATCGCGCTCTTAAGGGATCCGGATATCCTGCTGATGGATGAACCCGCAGCCGCTTTGGATCTGGAAGCAAAGGCGGAACTCATCAGGTTCTTAAAAACCTATCTTTCGTCTCCCGGAAAAACTATTTTACTCTCTACACACGACGAGAACGAATTGGATGTCTGCACTACGTTGTACGCGTTAAAGCAATCCAAACTTGAACTTTTACCAAAGGATATAAGGGGTGCGGAACTCATCCGTGCCCTGCATAAATAAGGGATTTAGTAACAAAAAAGGAGTGTCAGACTTGACACTACCACCCATAAATAAGGGGAATTATCATGAATGAAAACACGAAACAACCTTCGGATCTTCAACCCACGATCAAAGCATCTACGGATGCCGCATCTGCAGATACCTCATCTGCAGACATAACATCCGAAAATCACCCTGCGGAACCTGTCAATCCGTATACGGATCTGTCATCACTTCCGCCCGAGCGGGATTATGCCGCCGTCGGATCCAATGTAGCCGTTCCACTCATCAAGGAACACCGCTCCCGCAAAAAACTGTGGATCATCTTAGGGAGTGTTGTCTCTGTCTTCGCCGTCAGCATCGTCGTGGTCCTTCTGTTTGCGAGAGGCTATTTCCTTACGCCGAAGCAGCGGGTGATCTATGCTTTCGCAAAAACCTTCGGCGAGAGCTCCGTCTTTAAAGAATTGATGACCGGAAACACGCCCGTCGGCAACGGCTCTTTGAAGGATACCTTTTACTCAAACCTTACTTCCGGTACCGTTTTATCCGGGCTTAACAGCGATACTCCCGTATCGGTCGATTGGGATATCACCATCGGGACCAGCGATTCGAACAGTTTTGATACTATGAAACACGTCGGCATGATCGCGCATCTCGACTACGCTCCCGACCATGATGAAATCTATTTTACCTCTACCGCAAGGATCATGTTTTTAAAACTTTCAGCAGCCGATCTGTATCTGAAAGGGTCAAGTATACGTTTCGCGTCACCTTATTTCTTTGACGGCTATCTTTATGTCGATACGGAAAGTCTGGGTGAGGATTATAAAAACTCCTACTTTGATTCCTCTGCTCCCTTACCGGATGAAGCCGTGGACGGATTATCCTTTAATCTGTTTGACCTTCGCAGAGATTATATAGCTACACAGTACGGAATATTTACCAACAGAGATGCCTTTCCTTTGTGGAAGGATCTCTATGATTGCATCGATGTACATAAGTCCTCCGCGAGCAAATACATTTATCTCGGTTCAGAATCAACAAAATGCACCTGTTACCATGTAACGATCGACGAGGACGATCTGGAGGATTTTATCGATGATATGTATGAACTGCACGAAGATGCCGTGGATGACTATCTGGATGAGTACGAAGATCTGATCCGCTCCATCTGCATCATTGATGATGTTGATGAAGATGAGTTTCGCGAGATCATCCGCTCCAACTTAAACCGTAAATTTACGTCCTCCCTGGAAATTTTCCGTGATATGCCCGAATTTGACGTCTACTTAGACCGCTACGGGCGATTGATCGAGATCGACGGTGACAATACAACGATCGGTTTTTACGGAAGTGACTATCTTACCGACAATATTGTCGTGGAAACGAAACTCACAGAAGGTAATGAAGTTTACGACCTCTCTCTGCGGCTGGAAGGAAGCACCGGGCGGTCTTTAAGAACCGATCTGATCACCCTGCAGATCAAAAATTCCTACCGTGATAATGTTTTGTATGTCACGGGCGGCTCAACGTACAACACGGAAAGCGGTGATATCACTTTTGAAGGCGATCTGACCTTCCTTGGCTACGACGCAAACCTTGCAATGGAGGGTAATTTTTCCATCGATAAAGATACATCCTCCGTTACATTGGAAGTTGACGAGGCTGCGATCACATATGATTCGATGAGCCTGGTCTTGGACGGATTGTTTACGATTTCTCCGCTTACCGACAGGATCGAAGGGATCAGCGGAAACGGTCGCGGCCTGCTGCACATGGATGCGGATGACTTCGAACGTCTCGGGGAAGAGATCACGGACAATCTCTATAACATGAATTTATTTGATTCTTTCTTCTAGATTAGGTAAAGATTATGATACGAAAACTGTTATTTACGGAGAGCAAAAAGCACCTCTTAGCCCTGCCCTGGGTCATTTGCGTAATGATCGTACTGTCTATTTTTATGGGGGTGGCTGCCTGTTCCGTAATCTATGTATTTGTACCGAAAGAACATGATTATACAGGCACGGTCGCGCTTGTGACCGACGATGCAAAGGATCCTCATTTAAATGAAATCCTTGACTTTATTTCCAATGAGGATACCTTATCGACCCTCTTATCCTTCGAATTTATGGATAAGGAGGAGGCGGAGAAGGCACTGGCCAACCATGACGCCATAGCCGTTTGTTACTTTCCTCCGGATATGATGAACACCTTTTTTTCCGGTCAATCTACGGATATCAATGTGCGTTTTTCCGATGTAGAAGATCTCTCCACGGTCTATGTCGCCGAAACGGCTCGCGCTTTTGTGCGTCTATTAACGGCTGCACAGGCCGGGGACTATACCACGGCAGATCTCTTCTACGCCCTTGATAAGAGGAGCGATCTTAATGCGGCCTATGAGCGGGTGGATCTGATCAATTTAAGTTTTATCCTGGAACGCCGTTCCACTTTTCAATTTGAATCGGCGGCTACGCCCCGTCTGTACTTTGTCGCGTCGGGGATCATCCTTTTGATCTTCTATTTACCGGTGGGCTTTTCTCCTGCCATGAAAAGAGAAAGTTCCGCCTACTACGCTCTGTCCGACTGTTTACACGGCTCCCTTTTGCCGGGTCTTTTTGCACGCTGGCTGACGCATTTTCTCTTTATCTTTGCCTTTTTATTCCCGATCTTAGTGTTACAGCCTTATCCCACTGCCAAAAGCGCCGAAGGGATCCTCTTCCTGGTTTTGACAGCCATGATCATTTCCTCCTTTTCTCTCCTGCTCTATCAGGCCGGAAAAGACGCTCCGGCGACGATCCTTATGTACTTTTTGATCAGTACGTTGATGCACTTATGCTGCGGCGGGATCATCCCGCCCCCTTTTGTGCCTCTGTTTTTACGCCGTATCGGGGATATCTTCCCCAACGGCCGCCTGATCCGCTCTTTGTATTCCGTACTGATCGGTGAGGAAGCAAACCTTTTAAATCTCACCGTTTACGCACTCCTGTGGACGATCCTTTTCTTTGCCGGGAGCGCGCTTATCCTTCGTTTGCGTAAGAAAGGAGGGAAACTCTGATGATACAGCTTCCCCATCTATTATACCTGACCGTTAAACGGTATTTTAAGAACCCACTCTTTCTGTTGTCCGTTCTTTTTATGCCTGTCTTTACGTTTATGCTAAGCAACTATACCCCTAATGAAGATGACGGTCTGCAAGTTGCCATCTATATGATCGGTGAAGACAAAGATGATCTGCTCTCCACCCTGGATTCATCAGAGTCCATAATGAATTTTATTATAGTCGATTCAGAAGAGGAGCTTCGCACCATGGTCGGAAAAGGACAGGCAGAGTGCGGTTATTTCATCCCGGGCGATCTGCTGGACCACTATATGGATGGGGAAAAGAAAAATCTGGTGACCGTTGTGACGAACTCCTCCTCATCCTTCCCGTCCGTGATCAATACCACCATATACTCCATGTTTTATTCGAAACTCTCTGAGAAATTGATCACGAGATATTTAACTACGCAGAGTGCGATCTCTTCCTGCTACCCTAATCTGTTTTCCGCAAAGGATGTGCATACCCTCTACCGGAAGTACTTAGACCGCGGCTCCACCTTTTCTTTTTCCTATGCGAATCAGCCAAATGTATCGGTGGAGACCTCCTCTGCGAATATGATCCTTACTCCCCTGCCGGGGCTATTAGTGGTTCTGTTACTCATATCCGGCTTTTCGGGGGCTCTTAGCTATTATCAGGACGCGGACAATCCGATCTACCACAAAGCGCTTGTTCGCGCTGTCTCCATTGCGGTACCGTTGGTATTAAGCCTCATCCCCACCTATTTATGTCTGTGTTACTTTACCAATTTGCGTGCCGAGGTGGAATCTGTTGCAGGATATCTAAACCTCTTTGCAAGGCTTCTCTTTTACGTGATCCTTTGCTTTTTCTTACTCTTCCTGCTCTCAACCTTTGTAAAGAACCGCAACTTTGTTTACGCGTTCCTGCCGATGTATACCATGGGATGCCTGTTGTTCTCGCCGGTATTTATCGATATCACACGCTACTTGCCGGTATTGCGTGCGTTTTCCTTCCTGTTTTTGCCGACCTGGTATCTTGCCATCTGATTGGGTGACAGAGGGACGTACCTGTTGTCACCTATACTTAGGTGACAACAGGTACGTCCCTCTGTCACCCCCCCCTACTCTTCCCAGGGAAGTGTACTGTACTCATTCTTCTTATTTCTGAGCATCAGCTCCATCATCGCGTCCCTTGTATCTCTTCCTTCGAAAAGTATCTTCTCTACCTGATTAACGATGGGCATCTCCACATTATACTTCTTGGAAAGGGCGATGGCTGCTTTGGCGGAATATACGCCTTCCACTACCATCTTAACCTCGGCCATAGCTTCATCGGGGGTCTTGCCCTGTCCCATCAAAAAGCCCGCTTTACGGTTCCTGGAATGCACACTGGCACAGGTAACGATCAGGTCTCCGATACCGGAAAGCCCGGCAAAAGTCTCGCTCCTGCCTCCCATTGCAAGACCCAGCCTGGTGATTTCCGCGTTACCTCTGGTGATCAGAGCTGCCTTGGTGTTATCGCCGTATCCCATACCGTCTGCCATACCGGCTGCCAGCGCAACCACATTCTTAAGCGCTGCGCCCAGCTCGATTCCCAGTACATCCGGGGATGTATATACACGGAATACATTGGAGTTAAAGATCTCCTGCACATATTCCGCATCAGCTTTCTTCTTAGCACCCACTACGATCGTAGTAGGCATTCCCTTTCCTACTTCCTCCGCATGTGAAGGACCGCTCATAACGGTAACAATCGCCTGGGGAATCTCCTCTTCAATGATCTGTGATAAGGTCATGAGAGTATTCTCCTCGATTCCCTTAGCTACATTGACGATCTTCTGTCCATCCTTAACGAACTCCTTCATCTGTTTTGCCGTATTTCTGGTAAAGATCGAAGGAACTGCCAAGACCAGCAGATCCTTTCCCTCGATCGCCTCCTTGAGATCCTTGGTAAAAGACATGCTGTCCTGAAGCTTTACGCCCGGCAGTTTATCCTTATGTTCCCTCTCCGTGCTCAGCATATCGATCTCACTGCCGATTGCCGACCACATCGTTACATGATGTCCGTTGTTGGTAAGAAGCCACGCGATCGCCGTGCCCCAGCTGCCTGCTCCGATGATTCCAATCTCTGCCATCCTCTATGTACCCCTCTTTCTTTGATCCTGATCCTGCTTCCATAGTACAGGTAAAACCGGGTTGCCGTTTCGGTATCCGCATGTTACAGGAACATTTCCGTTTCAACCCGCATACCTATACTATAATACAGAAAGCGGCATGTTTCAACACGCCGCCATCTTTCTACCTGGGATCATTTTTCTTATTGATATAGGTTTTTCTTTCTTCGCCCCGTAAGAGCTTTTTGATATTCTCACTATGACGGATAAATGCCATCGCCACTATGACAAAGGCTACCACATACATTTCCGTAAGGATCGGTCCGGGTATCATCGCAAATCGACCGATCTTAAAGATTCCCATCACAAGAAGCATCACGTAAAAACCGGCGCTTAAGAGTAAGGATGCGAACGATACATAGTGGGTTATGGCTACCGTTCCGAAAAACAGCAGGAGCCCGAAAGGAATAAACGGCCAATCAAAGGTCAGTATCATACCGCCCATGGCTGCAATTCCCTTTCCGCCCTTAAAGTGCATATAGAAGGGGAAGTTGTGTCCCAACACCGCTCCCAGACCGGTATAGAGCTTTAACAGCAACATCTCCTCGGCATGTGTGTTGTGGTAGATGATCCATACCACCAATACCGCCAGAGCTGTTTTGCAGATATCCGTCAGCATTACGATCAATCCGGCCTTTTTCCCCAACACACGAAGTGTATTCGTTGTGCCCGCGTTTCCGCTCCCCTTTTCACGAATATCGATACCATTGATCTTTCCGATGATATAAGACGTCTGAAACAAACCAAATGCATATCCTATCAGAAGACAAACGATCCTCTCCATGACCTTACAGCCTCCTTATTCTTATTCTTTTTCATTACGTTCCCTTATAATAAATTTCAGCGGAGTCCCGCGAAATTCAAACGCATCACGGATCTGATTCTCTATATATCTCGTATAAGAGAAATGCATCAGGTCCTTGTCGTTGACAAAGATCACAAAGGTGGGCGGTTTTACACTCACCTGCGTCATATAGAACAGGCGAAGCCTCTTTCCCTTATCCGTAGGAGGCTGCTGCATTGCCACTGCCTGCGTCATGATCTCGTTTAACACACCTGTCTGTACCCGCATCGCGTGATTTTCAATGACCATGTCGATCGTATCAAACAGTTTCGGCAGTCGCTGTCCGGTTAAAGCCGATACATACAGGATCTCAGCATAAGGCATAAAGGACAGGGTGTTTCGGATGTTCTTTGTAAACTCATTCATCGTGTGGGTATCTTTTTCCACCAGATCCCACTTGTTGACGACGATGATCATACCCTTGCCGCGCTCGTGAGCGATCCCCGCGATCTTGGCATCCTGCTCCGTTACTCCTTCCGAGGCATCGATGATCAAAACAGCCACATCGCAGCGCTCCACCGCTCCGACGGTACGTACGATCATGTAATGTTCTAAATCTTCCTTGATCCTGTTCTTTCTGCGAAGTCCGGCCGTATCGATAAATACGTATTCCTTGCCGTTTCTCTTCACCGGTGTGTCCACCGCGTCTCTCGTTGTTCCGGCGATATCCGAAACGATCAGACGATTCTCTCCAAGGAGTTTGTTGATAATGGAAGACTTACCTACATTTGGCTTTCCGATGATTGCGACTCTCGGCCGGTCATCCTCTTCCTCTTCCTCCAGCTGTTCCGGAAAATGCTTAGTCACTTCATCAAGCATATCTCCGAGTCCAAGGCGCTCCGCTGCGGAGATGGGAACCGGATCTCCAAGACCCAAGTTA
>CALDIE010000303.1 GCA_937901625.1 uncultured Lachnospiraceae bacterium | reverse complement strand
TGTACCCGTGACGATATCATGACCTATCTGATCAGCATGGGAGTTGAGTCCGAAGAATCCTTTAAGATCATGGAGGCAGTCCGTAAAGGTAAGGTTGCCAATGGAAAGGAGCCTAAGTGGGAGGCATGGAAGCAGGATCTGATCGCACACGGGGTACCGGACTGGTATATATGGTCCTGCGAGCTGATCAAGTATATGTTCCCGAAGGCCCATGCGGCGGCTTATGTCATGATGGCCTGGCGTATCGCTTACTGTAAAATCTACTACCCGTTAGCTTTTTACGCCGCGTTCTTTTCCATCAGGGCAAAGGCTTTCAATTACGAGGATATGTGTCAGGGAAAGTCGCGCCTTGAAGAGAAGATGAAAGAAGTGCAGAAAAAGATAGACGATGATACGGCGACACCAAAGGATGGCGACTCCATGCGTGATATGCGTATCGTTCAGGAGATGTATGCAAGAGGCTTTGAGTTTATGAAGATCGATATTTACAAGGCCAAAGCAAGGGATTTCCAGATCATTGACGGTAAGATCATGCCTGCTTTTACGGCAATCGAAGGTCTTGGCGAAAAGAACGCGGAGCAGATCGAGGATGCTGCCAGAAGAGGAAAGTTTGTCAGTAAGGATGACTTCCAGGAAAGAACCAAAACATCCAAGACGACGATCGAAGTGATGGACAGGCTTGGTATACTGTCGGGACTTCCGCAGTCCAATCAATTGAGTATTTTTGATTTTACATAAGACTTGACATACGCAAATATTTCGCCATACTATATTAAAGTTATGAAATCGCAGAAGATAATAGAGAAACAATCGATCACGGAAGTTTTAAGCCGTATGGTCTGCGTAGTATTGAGTATCATGCTCTGTCTGTGTATGGCCAATATACAGGTTCGGTATACCTGTGTGCAAAGCGCGCTTTTTAGTTCGCGTTTTTATACGAATAATCGAGTCGGTGTTTTGCTTAAAGAAAGGGTCGCAAGCGGATCTCTCGGTACTTTTAAAGGAATGAATGAGGAAGAGCATTTCATCGGGGAAGAGTTATCGGAACGCTTTGACAGCGACGACCAATTGAGGATCCAATTATTCGAATTTCCTTTATTTATTGTGGTGGTTTTGCGCGCATTATGTCCGGGATTTGAAAAAGGTACGGCAGTTCATGGTCAGGGAATGATCTCGATCATACAATATATGCATTTGCAGGATGGTCATAAATGATCACTCTTTCAAGCATGTGATAGTAGACTGAAAATTTTGGAAAGAGAGGATGTATTTTTGATCGCACAAATTCTTGCAGTGACTATATTTGTGGTGATGTTTGCCCTGATAGTCTCTGAAAAAATCGAAAGACAGTGGGTATCGCTCGGCTGCGGAGCGTTGATGATGATCGTGGTGTTTGGTATCTGCATGCATGACGGAAGGGCTATCTGGGATACCTGTAATCTTGCGGAAATGACCGGTTCACATTTCTGGTATGTAAAGGATGCGGCGGAGGAAGCATCAAGCGGAGTCAACTGGGCGACCATCCTGTTTATAGCAGGTATGATGATCATGGTAGAAGGTATGGGTAAGTCCGGATTTTTCCGCTGGCTATGCCTTCGTATCGCTAAGGCGGTTAAGTATAAGGCTGTCCCCATCCTGTTGTCGTTTATGATCATTTCCTTCGTGCTGGCAATGTTTATTGACAGTATTACGGTTATACTGTTTCTGGCAGCGGTCACGGTGGAGCTGGCGCAATTGTTAAAATTTTCACCTGTTCCGGTGATCCTTGCGGAAGTGTTTTGCGCAAATCTAGGAGGATCGGCAACTATGTGCGGTGATCCCCCCAATATCATTATCGGTACTTCTTTGGGATATTCCTTCGGGGATTTTATCACCAATACCGGTGTGATCGCGGTGATGGCTTTGGCAGCGGTGATCCTGTATTTTTATTTCTGCTTCAGAAACGAACTGGTGCAGGAAGCCGATCCGGGTGATGCTGCTTCCTATCCGGAGCCGTCAAGCGCGATACACAGCAAAAGAGCGTTCTTTACAAGCTGTGTGATCTTTGCGATCGCCGTTGTATTGCTGGTAACACATGCCATGACAGGACTTACGGTGGCAACGATCGGTGTGGGTATAGCGATCCTGACACTGATCACAGCAGGGAAAGACGCTCTGGAACTGATCAAAAAAGTCGATTATAAGACTTTGCTGTTTTTTATCGGACTCTTTGTTGTGGTTGGAGGTCTCGAGAGAACGGGAATCCTTGAACTGATCGCTTCACTGATCGAAAAGATTAGCGGTAATAACGCTAAACTTATGATCGCCATCATCTTATGGATCTCCGCGATCGCAAGTGCCTTTGTGGATAATATTCCTTTTGCGGCAACCATGATCCCGGTGATCAATTCGCTTTCTGCCGCGACCGGAATGGATCTTTCCATTTTAGCCTGGACACTGGCGGTCGGAACGGATATCGGCGGATCGGCTACTCCCATCGGCGCGTCGGCCAATGTTGTGGGCATTTCCATTGCCTCACAAAACGGACATATGATCGGCTGGGGAAAGTATTGTAAATATCTTGCTCCTGCTACATTGATCGTGTTGGTGATCAGTCTGATCGAAATATATATAAGGTATTTTTAAAAATATGGGTAGTAAAATAATAGTATTGGATGGAGGGGTTACAATGGAAAAACAGATCATTATTGCGCTTGGAAGAGAGTTTGGAAGCGGAGGACATGAAGCGGGGGAAATCCTTGCTAAGAAGTATGATATCCCGTTTTTGGATCATGCATTGCTTCAAAAGATTTCGGAAGAAAAAAACATCGATCTGGAGATCCTTGAAAGGTATGATGAAAGACCCAGAAACAAACTCTTTTCAAGGACGGTAGCCGGATATTCTTCCGCATTGGAGGAACATGTGGCAAACATCCAGTTTGATTATATCCGGAAGATGGCAGAGGAGGGTAAGTCCTTTGTGATCGTCGGACGTTGTGCTGAGTATGTTCTTCGCGGAGAACCTGCGCTGTTATCCGTATTTGTCCTCGGAAATAAAGAGACAAAATGTGAGCGCATCATGCAAAAATATAATCTTTCGG
>CALDIE010000302.1 GCA_937901625.1 uncultured Lachnospiraceae bacterium | reverse complement strand
AGACCACCAAGGTGCTTACCGAGGCTGCCATCAAGGGCAAGGTTGATCCGCTCATCGGACTGAAGGAGAATGTCATCATCGGTAAACTGATCCCTGCCGGAACCGGCGAGAAGAGATACCGTGAAGTGAGACTGGATGTCGATGATCAGAAGATGGATGAAAATATGATCCTCGATATTTCGGAAGAGAATTATACGGATGGAAATTATCCGGAAGAGGAAGTAAAGGAAACCGTGGAGATCGAGGCGGAGGAAGTTGCATTAGACAAGGCAACAACAGACGACGCGGAGTAATCCACCCCGAACTGATCCAAGTAACATGTATGAAGGCAGTATTTCAATCCCGGAATACTGCCTTTTATATGTGACAGATTCCATACGAAAAAACGTTTGACAAGCATCGCGGGCATTAGTATAATTATCTAGCGTGCGAATTTATGCCCATTCGGTGCGGAAATCCGGCTACGGAGGACCTCCCCGGGAGGGGATGATGAAGCACACATCAATAGTAAAAGACAGGAGGTGAATAGAATGCCAACATTTAACCAGTTAGTAAGAAAGGGTCGTCAGACATCTGTTAAGAAGTCCACAGCACCGGCTTTGTTGAGAGGATACAACTCCCTTCACAAGAAGGCTACGGATACTACTTCTCCTCAGAAGAGAGGTGTATGTACCGCTGTTAAGACTGCAACCCCGAAGAAGCCTAACTCCGCATTGAGAAAGATCGCCAGAGTACGTCTTTCCAACGGTATCGAAGTTACATGCTATATTCCGGGTGAAGGCCACAACTTACAGGAGCACAGCGTAGTTCTGATCCGTGGCGGAAGAGTAAAGGATCTGCCCGGTACTCGTTATCACATCATCAGAGGTACACTGGATACTGCAGGTGTAGCTAACAGAAAGCAGGCGCGTTCCAAGTATGGCGCTAAGAGACCTAAGAAGTAAGCTTGCGTACCGCAGTGAACTAATAATGAGTGTTGGATTCTGATTCACGTTAAGAGCCGGAACACGGATCGGGGATGAGCAGAAGTGTTGACCGTAAGGTCGCCATGATGCGGATGTCCGGACCGGGTTTCGGGGAATAGCTACAGAAATACCGCGCGTACACATTATGGTTTGATCAGTGTGAGTACCTGTGATTTAATCAAAGATTCTTCATTTAAAAATGATTAAGGAGGGAAGAACCGTGCCACGTAAAGGACATATTCAAAAAAGAGACGTTCTGGCAGATCCTTTATACAATGACAAGGTGGTTACCAAGCTTATCAACAACATCATGTTAGATGGTAAGAAGGGTGTAGCCCAGAAGATTGTATACGGCGCATTTGCCAAGGTAGAAGAGAAGAGCGGCAGACCGGCTTTGGAAGTATTCGGTGATGCTATGAACAACATCATGCCGCAGTTGGAAGTTAAGGCAAGACGTGTAGGTGGTGCAACCTACCAGGTTCCTATCGAGGTAAGACCTGAGAGACGTCAGGCTCTGGCTCTGAGATGGTTGACCATGTTCTCTCGTAAGAGAGGCGAGAAGACCATGGAGGACAAGCTTGCCAACGAGATTTTGGATGCAGCGAACAATACCGGCGCAGCTGTAAAACGTAAGGAAGACATGCATAAGATGGCTGAGGCTAACAAGGCTTTCGCGCATTACAAGTTTTAATTAATAGGAGGGTATCATGGCTGGTGGAAGACAGTATCCTCTTGAGAGAACGAGAAATATCGGTATTATGGCGCACATCGATGCCGGTAAGACCACTCTTACAGAGCGTATCCTGTACTATACAGGAGTAAACTATAAGATCGGTGAGACATACGAAGGAACTGCAACCATGGACTGGATGGCTCAGGAGCAGGAGAGAGGTATCACCATTACCTCCGCCGCAACGACCTGTCACTGGACACTGCAGGAGTTCGCAAAGGTTAAGCCGGGTGCATTAGAGCACAGAATCAACATCATTGATACACCGGGACACGTTGACTTTACGGTTGAGGTTGAGAGATCTCTTCGTGTACTGGACGGCGCTGTCGGCGTATTCGATGCAAAGGGTGGTGTTGAGCCTCAGTCCGAGAACGTTTGGAGACAGGCAGACACCTATCACGTACCCCGTATGGCTTTCGTTAATAAGATGGACATCCTGGGTGCAAACTTCTACAACACCGTAGAGGAGATTAAGACCAAGCTCGGCAAGAAGCCGGTAGTGGTTAACATCCCCATCGGTAAGGAAGATTATTTCGAAGGCGTTATCGATCTGTTTGAGATGAAAGAGTACATCTATAATGACAATAAGGGTGAGGATATCTCCATTAATGACATTCGTGATGACTACAAGGATCAGGCAGAAGAGTATCACACTCTGCTCGTAGAGCAGCTCTGCGAGCTGGATGACGAGCTGATGATGATGTACTTAGATGGCGAAGAGCCTTCGGTAGATCAGTTAAAGACAGTTCTTCGCAAGGCTGTATGCGCTCCTATTGAGGACGCGGCAGGCGAGAAGGAGAGAGTTGTAGCGGTTCTTTGCGGATCCGCTCACCAGAACAAGGGTATTCAGAAGCTTCTGGATGCGATCGTAGAGTTCATGCCCGCACCCACAGATATCCCTGATATCAAGGGTACAGACCTGGAGGGTAACGAAGTTACCAGAAAGTCTTCGGATGAAGAGCCTTTCTCCGCATTGGCATTCAAGATCATGACAGACCCGTTCGTAGGAAAACTTGCATTCTTCCGTGTATATTCCGGAACCTGTAATGCAGGATCTTATGTATTAAATGCGACCAAGGATAAGAAGGAGCGTATAGGCCGTATCCTTCAGATGCATGCGAACAAGCGTGAGGAGATCGACAAGGTTTACTCCGGTGATATCGCTGCTGCTGTCGGCTTAAAGGCTACATCTACCGGTGATACGATCTGTGATGATCAGCATCCGGTCATTCTGGAGTCCATGGTATTCCCTGAGCCCGTTATCGAGCTTGCGATCGAGCCTAAGACCAAAGCAGGTCAGGGTAAGA
>CALDIE010000301.1 GCA_937901625.1 uncultured Lachnospiraceae bacterium | reverse complement strand
CCATTATCACCGGCGTAAGTAAAACCGCGTAAAGCGCCGACATGGGAATGGTTCCGATGTGAATGGACTGCACCGCAAAGACATCCGTAAATTTTTCCTTCGATAAAAGGAAGACGATCACTGCCGGAACGATCATGATCGCTTCACTTAAAATGATCGAACCCACGGTTCCGAACGAAAACTTTACGCCGCTTTCGACCAAAAGAAACTCCACAGCCAAGATCAGGACTTCCGTTAAGATCATGGACAAAAACAGGCCGCCGCTTTTACGATATGTCATCTTCTACACCTCTTTCACCAGACGGATCTTACCGTCGGATATATCTACTTTTCTCATCTTGTACAGATGTCCCACTGCGCGTTTAAACTCATTCTTGCTCATTCCGAGCTCTCTTCGGATCACGTCCGGATCCGCTTTTTCCGTAAATGGAAGCACCCCGCCGTAATCTTCGAGCAGATCCAGTACTTTTTCCATATCCGGTTCGATCTGCAGATAGGCTTTCTCGCGAATACTGATATTTAACTTTCCGTCCTTGCGGACATTCCCCACTCTTCCGCGGATCTCATCGCCGATGCAAATCGTCCCGTAGCATTCTTTTCTGGGGATAATGGCGGAATAACGATCGTCCACGGCCACAAAGAAACCGTACTGATCACTCTCTTCATAGACCGTTCCCTTCACATCGTCACCGGTATGATACGGGGAACGCTCCTCAAGATACGGATACACGTTCATCGTACTGCACAGACGGTCGCTTTTATCCGTATAGACCGCCACCAGCACCATTTGTCCCTCTTCCACTTTTCCTGTCTGCTGCCGGAAGGGAAGAAACAGATCCTTTTCAAGTCCCCAGTCCAAAAAGGCTCCCATCTTATTTACCTGAGAAACCCTTAATTTCCCTACTTCACCAAGGGTAAGAAGCGGCTTTCTCTTTGTCGCGATCATACGATCCTCGGAATCCCTGTATAAAAAGACCGTGATCCTCTCACCGATCTCTTCGTTCTCCAGTTCCTTTGCCGGAAGTAATACGCTCTCCCTCTCGGCCTTTGCGTAATCCGTCTCTTCCGGATCTATAAGATAAGCGCCAAAATTCACCTTTTTTAACAGTTTACATTCCTGTATCGTTCCTAATTTCAACATATTTCCTCCCTGCCGGACAGATCCGACACATATCCCCTGCTGCAGGCGTTATTCCCCGCGTCATACAAATTCATTCCATAACCCGCATATTATACCACAGACCGGAGATTTGAAAAACCGATACTGTAAAACAAAAAAACAGCCCCGCTTCCGAGACTGTCCTAAGCAGCGCTACCAGGATTCGAACCTGGAAAATGACGGAGTCAGAGTCCGTTGCCTTACCGTTTGGCGATAGCGCTATAAGAATATATGGTTTTGACACCCACAACCGCTATTATAAATCAGGCATTTACCAAATGCAAGCATTTTTTTAAGAGTCAAATATTTTTTATTAAGAGTCAAATACACCCGGCGGACGCACGTGCGGATACATCGGCAAATACACCCGGCGGACGCCTCGTAAAAACAGGCGTTCCATAAAGGGACGCCTGCCTCTTAACCGTTCATTTCAATCCTTCTTAATTAAGATCTCCTCAGATCTGGTTCGCGAGACCTGTCGGGTCATTGGATACTGCCAGTGCATCCATACGGTTGATCTTACCGTACCCTACCAGACGGATCAGGTCATTGTTTAAGGTATGCATGCCCATGCTGCCGTTTGCCTGGATCGTACTGGGAATCTGCGCTGTCTTGGACTCACGGATCTGGTTAGCGATAGCGGGATTCATAACCATCGTCTCCGTTGCCACGATACGACCTTTACCGTCCGCCGTCGGGATCAGTGTCTGCGATACAACACCGTAGAGAATGGAGGATAACTGAATCCTCAACTGATCTCTTCCTTCCAAAGGACAACCGTCGATGATACGGTCTACAGTCTGCGCTGCAGACGTCGTATGCAGTGTGGAGAATACCAGATGACCGGTTTCCGCTGCCGTAATGGCTGCGGAGATCGTCTCATAGTCTCTCATCTCACCTACCAGAATGATATCGGGATCCTCTCGAAGGGAGGACCGAAGGGCGCTTGCGTAATCCGATACGTCACGTCCTACCTCTCTCTGATGGATCATGGCAAGCTTGTGATTGTAAATATACTCAATCGGGTCTTCGATCGTCATGATGTGGCAGGGGCGGCGTCTGTTGATATAGTCGATCATGGACGCCAGCGTCGTCGTCTTGCCGCTTCCGGTCGGACCTGTGATCAGGACCAGACCTCTGGGCAGATTACAGAAACTCTCGATAACACCCGGTAACTGCAGATCATCGAAACTGGGGATCGTTTCACTTAAGATACGGATACTTGCCGCAAGATTGTTTCTCTGATGATAAACATTGACACGGATACGGCTCTTCCCACCCATGACATAACGGGCAAAGTCCAGATCCTTTGTCTCTACTTCCGTCTTCTGGCGCTCATCGAGCAGCTCGTAGATCATCGTCCTTGCCTCGTCCATGGACGGCTCGGGATCGACAATCTGCAAAGTTCCGTTTTTACGGATCGCCAAATGGGTTCCTACCGTGATGTGAACATCAGAACATCCCTGTGTAATCGCATAGTTCAACAGATCGGATAATGTCATCTTATTTCCTCCTCTACACTCTCATTCCTCCACCTAAAGCATCCTTTTCTTTTTCTTTTTTACATCACCACCTGTCCATAAACAGGTGATGATCCAATTTTAGCATACTCTTTTATGATATAAAATAAGCAACAGTGAAATTTTATCAAAATCAGACGATCGCTCTCTATCCGTCAAACGGGCTCTCCATAAAGAAGCCCTCTCGAACCGGTGGCCACATAAAACCTTCCGAATACCCTGCAATCCCCGTCGATACTGTTGATCTCTCCGAAGCATTGCATATCATTATTGATCCTCTCGATCTTCCCGTCAGCCTCCGAGTACCGGTAGAAACCGTATACTCCGTCGATCGTTCCGTTAAAGTAGATCATTTTTTCGCTTCCCGCGTAATCATCCGCTCCCGGTCCGATCCCGAGTCCCATCTTATAGACGGCATCTCCTTCTTTGGAAAGGCGTCTTGCCTGTACCCTCACCGGATCCGTTAAAGAGGCAACCTTTTCATGTCCGGCAAACTCCATTTTCCAGAGACCCTGTTTTCCGAAGGCTATATAAAACACCCCGCTCTTTCCGGCCTCTCCCCGGATCGCCGTAGGATCCGCGGTATCGATCAGGCCACACTCCACATTGGGGAATCCTTGCGGCCGTTCGATCTCCTCAAAGACCCTTCCTCTGTCGACGCTTACAAACAGTCTGCTGTCTGAACCAAAGGCATAGAAACGGTCTTTATCCACACGATCCGAAAAAACCTTAAACAAAGTCGGAATGTCTTCTTTAAAACAGATCTGTACCTGTTCGAACGTTTTCCCGCCGTCAGCGCTTCTGATCACGCCCTCGCTCTTTAAACGGATCCCATCCGCCACACTCCAGAGGATCGTCTTTTTATCCGCGCCGAGCGCCACCCAGCCGGAATTGACATTGGGCGTCTCGATCAACTTTAATTTCCCGTCCAGATAAGGGCTTAATCCAAAGGGCATCGGCAAACGCTTCCAGCTCTCTCCCTGATCTTCGCTCACGATCAGACCACCCTTCGTCTTCCCGCGCCAGTTACCTCTCGCGGTAACAATGACCGTTTGCGGATCCGCATCTGTAAAATCCGCGTTGATACAGGTGATATAGCGGTTCCCGTCCTCATCGGCAAAGGAATTCTCACAGGGGGCATCCAGCGCCTTAAAAGCAAAGCCCCCCAGATCTCCCACAATGTCGATACACTGAACTTCTCCCGACGTGGGCGCATAGCAGTTTAAATGCACCGTCTCTTCGATCCCGTTACAACAATCCTCCCAGCCACAGATCTCCCCTAAAAGGTTCTTTGTCCGAAAAACGCCCACTCCGGTATTAAGCCATGCGATCCGGGGATCCGCAGGATCGATCTTCAGATCCGTCATCCAATGGATCACCGAATCGCCGCCGTTATATTTCGGTTTCATATAGGGAGCATTAAAGCTGATCCCACCGATGTCAAGACCGTACAAGACCGTTTTCCATGTTTCTCCGGCATCCATCGACAAAAAGATCTTATCGCCTTCCTGCTTCTCTCTGCTGATCGTACTGACGATCAGCAGCCCCGGCATCCCGGGTGTAGTCGCTACCCCCGCATAGCCAAAGTCCTTTGCTCTCTCCGGCGTGATATCCGTAAAAGCGGATCCCGGAACCGGGGGCTTCTGCCCGTCTCCGCTCCCCGCCGTATCGTTATGCCACTTAAAAATCTGCTTTAAGTCGTACTTTGCCACATGACCTTCGATCACGGCACCGCCGTCGCAGCTGTATCCCATGGGAATGGCGTATGAATTCGTTCCCGTCCTCGAAAACGTAACATAAAGATTATCTCCGTCCAGAGCATAGCGTTGAGCCACGTCTCCGTCCATCCTGGAGTCGATCCGCCGCTCCGCGTCCGGCTGCGGCATCGGATAAAATGTCTCTCCGTCATCAAAGCTGATATAAAGGGAATGGTTTCTTAAAGACGGAGTGATCTTCGTCTTGTAACCGGCCGTACCGACCACAAGAACGCCTGCTTCTACCCTGCATACAAATGTCAGATATTCTTCCCCGCATACGGTTTTTGCCGCCCAGGTCCCGCCCCCGTCCGTACTGATCAAGAGCCCTCCCTGTTGGGACGCAAAATAGATTTTTCCTTCGTTCTCCGGATCCACCAGCAGACGGTTCCCTGTCCCTCTGCCGTTTAAATTGCCATGTACCGCTACGGGTATCTTCTTTTTACTGACCGTATATCCGTCCTTCGACAGATCATAGGCAACCAATACGCCTTCTTTGTCTTCCCATATGCCGCACGCGGCATAAATCCGGTCCGGATGATGATCGTCCCAGGCGATCGCTATGGGAAAAGTCTCCTCCAGATGTTCCGTCGTCACATGATCGCAGAGACTCTTCCATCTTTCTTCTTCCGCGTCATAGTAATAAACACCGCCGATATCGGTCCTGCAGGCCAGCCGCCCCTCTTTCGAGTAGCGAAATCCCGTCACATACCCGCCCCCGGGGATCGACAAATGATCATATGTGTAAGATACCGTATGACCCAATATCCACTTGCTGTTTTCAGACATAGGCGCTCCTCCGTTTCGGATATCCTTATACCTCGAAGATGATATCTCCATATGTCGGGAAAGGCCACATTTCCTTGTCCACGATCATTTCAAGCTTATCTGCCGGCGCGCGCAACGCATTCATATCCGTCACAATATGATCCTTACAGAAGAATGCTTTTTCCTTTGCGTCCTCGAGTGACTTCGAGGAGTAGAAGGACTTTCTTATCGCCTTTCCGTCAAAGCTCTTGCCGATAGTCGCCTTGTATTCATACATTCCCGTTACATGATTGGGCTTTGATTTCTTTGGCCTTGCCATGATAAGACCTCCTTTCTATTGAATCTATCAGGTGTTTTAGTCAGTTCCGGGTGTGATTATATCTATATATTTCTTAAAAGAATACTTTTTATATCTTTGCTTTTCGGGATTGACATCATGTAAAACACCGTTTTTGCAAAGATTATCAATTAAGTCTCCTGCTGTAGGATAAGATACGCCGATTTTTTCGACAATATCATTTCTTGTAATAACAGGAGAGTAAAACAGATAATCTAAGTTTTGCATGGATTTCTCTGATGAGACGTAGACTTATAGGGAGTGTTTTTAATCTTTCTAATCCATAATTCATTGCAGCAACATAATTAACGACGTCTGCAATCTCATTTCGTTTTTCAGAATT
>CALDIE010000300.1 GCA_937901625.1 uncultured Lachnospiraceae bacterium | reverse complement strand
GTCCTCGTCCAGATCCTGCCCCTCGATCAGGAGCTGCGTGTCAAACTTGTACTCCAGCATTTTTATTTCCTCCGACCGTATTACTTATATCCGCGGCCGATGGGCTCAGGCCCGTTCAGCCGCGGATAATTTATCATCTTTTTTTCTTTTAGTCAATGATATCAACAGTCCAGGCCGGCGGAGATCATTTCGTCTCCGCCCAGGTCTTTCCCGTGTGCACATCCGCCAGCAGCGGCACCCGCAGCTCTATGGCCTCTTCCATGGTCTTCTTCAGATCCCCGGTATAGAGAAAGGGCATGCGGAGTACCGCCCCCATGGTGGAACGGATTACTTTGGAATTGTACAGATCCGCTGACTCCCGGGTCATCACAATACCTGTTACGCCAGCGCCTTCCGCGCTTCGAAAAATGGTTCCGAGATTCCCCGGATCCTGCACATCCTCCGTTAAGATATAGAGTCCGTTTTCCGCAGACAGTATATCTTCCGGTTGATATACACGCCGCCTCGCCACCGCTAAGACTCCCTGAGGGGTAACGGTATCGCTGATCTTATCAAATACATCTTTTGTAACGACTTGTGCCCGTGTAAGATCAATCCCGCACACTTTCCCTTCACCCTCAAGGAAAGCCTCCGTCACATAGATTTCCTCAAGGTCCTTGGCCGGGATCTCTTTGACCATCCGTATCCCTTCCACAAGAAAAACCCCTTCAATTCTTGCCTGACGGGGTTTCTTCTTAAGTTGTACGATATGCTTCACTTTCTGGTTTGTCAGGGAAGTGATCATCTGTTAGACTCCCTTATAAGATCTTGCTGATCTCGTACTCATACTCCGGAATGCTCTTTTGCATTGCCAGAGCCTCATCGATATCAAAGTCCGTAAACTGACCGTTCTTCTGACCGATCACGCGGTTACTCTTTCCCTGTGCCAGCAGATCCGCAGCCATTGCTCCCATGATCGAAGCATAATAACGATCCTTACATGTCGGGGATCCTCCGCGCTGCATATATCCGAGGATGGTGGCTCTCGTCTCCATACCCGTGGCTGCCTCAATACGACGAGCCATGGATGTGGAATGCCCGATTCCCTCCGCATTGATGATGATGTGATGCTTCTTTCCAACTTTACGGTTTTCAATGATGTGGTTGATGATCGCCTGCTCGTTATAATCATACTTCTCCGGCAAAAGGATATCCTCCGCACCGTTGGCAACTCCGCACCACAAAGCGATATATCCGGCATTACGTCCCATAACCTCTATGATACTGCATCTTTCATGAGAGGAAGATGTATCTCTTACCTTGTCGATGGCCGACATAGCCGTATTAATCGCGGTATCAAATCCGATCGTATAATCCGTACACGCAATATCCAAATCGATAGTTCCGGGAAGCCCTACAGTGTTGATCCCTTCGTGGGAGAGCTTCTGCGCCCCGCGGTAAGATCCGTCTCCGCCGATAACCACCACGCCGTCAATCCCGTGCTTTCTGCAGATTTCAGCCGCTTTCTTGATGCCTTCTTCGGTCTTAAACTCCATACATCTCGCAGTACCCAGGATCGTACCACCCAAACCGATGATCTCCGATACCGATCTGCGGTTCATATCCTCAATCTCTTCATTGAGCAATCCCTGGTATCCTTTCTTGATACCCTTAACACTCATTCCGTTGTAGATGGCTCTTCTTACAACTGCGCGAATAGCAGCATTCATTCCCGGGGAGTCCCCGCCGCTTGTGAGCACACCTATAGTCTTTACTTCTGTATTCGGCATATTAATCCGTCTCCTTCTCTATCCTCGCCTTGTTCGGAAAATACATCTTATTTTATGCCTTTTTCTTTTTACTGTAAAGAGAAAAAGCCGTATCATACCCCCTATCTCATCCGCGTCCGTTCTTCACTTTCCGGCATGCGGTAGGTCGTCCTTACATTTTCTTCTCCAAGGAAAGACTTAAGAGACCGGATCAATGCTTCATCAGCCAACACACTTCTGCCTCCCGGGAGGCTCTCCACCTTTTTGGTATCTTCAAAGTATACCTTCACCACATCCCTTCCGTCCGAGGATTCCATGATCGAATATGCCCGGTCACGTTTTTGTTCCCAGTCACCATGCCCGGAAAAACGAAGCCACAGCACTCTCGGGATATCCGAAAAAGCATAGATCTCTTCCGCGATCAGTTTGGCATCCTTCTCATCCTCGCAGGATACACGTCCCTTAACCAGGATCTTTTCATCCTCCCTTAAGAGACTTTTATATTTAGCATATGTTTTGGGGAAGACCACCACTTCCACAGTACCGACCATATCTTCCAGCGTTAAGAAGGCCATGGCGTCGTTTTTTCTGGTATATTTGACGCTGCTATGTTCGATCAGACCACCGACGCTTACCGTTGCCCGATCCTCCACTATAGTCTGTCCGTTCTCTTCATCGTAATAGAAATCACCCGTTCTGGTATCGATCACTTTGTCCCAAAGACCGCTGTAAGATTCCAGAGGATGACCGCTTACGTAAAGTCCCAGCACTTCTTTTTCCTGCGCCAGAAGTTCTTCTCTCTCGTACTCGCCGATCCCCTTTGGCATCTGCATCGTATACTTTTTCTTTTCTTCTCCTCCAACAAGGTCAAAGAGGCTCATCTGCCCTTCCATACCTGACTTCTTTCCGGACTGGACATTTTCAAGTATCTGCAGATAGACAGCCATCATCTGTTTTCTGGTGGCATCAAAGCCGTCACATGCGCCCGCGCGGATCAGGTTCTCAAGCACACGCTTATTGACCCCGAATTCGGAAGTCCTTTCAACCAGATCCTGCAGGGATTCAAATCGTCCGTTACGCTCTCTTTCCGTCACAATGGCGTCGATCACGTTCCGGCCAATCCCCTTGATCGCCGTTAAGGCGTAGTAAATCACAAGCTCGCCGTTATCCTTTTTCTCCACAGCAAAATCTGCCTCTCCACGGTTGATATCCGGCGGAAGGATTCTGATCCCCATGGATCGGGCTGTCATGATATACTCCGCGGTCTTCGACGGCTTATCGATGACCGATGTGATCAGGGCCGCCACAAACTCCACAGGATAATAGTGTTTTAAATATGCCGTCTGGTACGCGACCACTGCATAGCAGGCTGCATGGGATTTGTTAAAGGCGTACTTTGCGAAGTCTATCATCTCATCATAAATACCGTTGGCAACCTTTTCGCTGATACCGTTCTCAATACACCCGGGAACCTCCTTGGGCCACGTTTCCTGCGGCTCTCCCTTATCCCTGGCCTCCATGATCTCCTTTTGATTGCCGTAGATAAAGACCTCCCTCTCCTTTTCCATCACGGAGATCTTTTTCTTACTCATCGCGCGGCGTACGTTGTCGGATCTGCCCATCGTATAACCGGCAAGGGAGCGAACGATCTGCATTACCTGCTCCTGGTATACGATGCAGCCGTAGGTTCCGGCCAGGATCGGTTTTAACTGCTCGGTCTCATAGGTGATCCTGTCCTGGTTTCGCTTTGCTTCAAGATACCGAGGGATACTGTCCATAGGTCACGGGCGATACAGTGAAATACCAGCCACAATATCTTCAAATCCCTGCGGCTTCAATTCTTTCATAAAGGAGGTCATCCCGGCACTTTCAAGCTGAAAGACGCCCATGGTCTTCCCCTGTCCTATATCTTCGAGTACCGCCTTATCATCCATCTCAAGATGATCGATATCCACATCGATCCCCTCGGTCTTTTTAATATTGCTTACCGTATCCTTAAGTACCGTCAGATTTCGTAATCCCAGAAAGTCCATCTTAAGAAGCCCCAGACGTTCGAGCGTTACCATTGTAAACTGCGCGTTGACGGCATTGTCCGTTCCCAGACTCAGCGGCACAAACCGGTCCGCTTCATCCGGACAGATCACCACACCTGCCGCATGGGTGGATGTGTGTCTGGGAAGTCCCTCCAGGCGTTTACTCATATCCAAAAGATATCTTACCTGCTCATCCGTCCTGTACTTCTCCGCAAGCTCCGGATTCATCTCCATGGCCTTTTCGATCGTCATAACCTCTCCCTGTTTGGGATTCGGTACCATTTTTGACAGACTGTCACCGACCGAATAAGGCAGATCCAGCACTCTGGCTACGTCACGGATCACCGCCTTGGCCTTTAATGTTCCGAAGGTCACGATCTGGGTGACATTTGCTTTTCCGTACTTCCTCTCCACATAATCGATAACTTCCTGACGTCTCTCCGGCTCAAAGTCGATATCGATATCCGGCATGGATACACGCTCCGGATTTAAGAATCTCTCAAAAAGGAGATCGTAACGGATGGGGTCTATGTTGGTGATTGTAAGGCAGTATGACACGATGCTGCCGGCCGCGCTTCCCCTTCCGGGACCTACCATAATCCCGTGAACGCGGGCATAATTGATAAAATCCCATACGATCAGGAAGTAATCCACAAATCCCATGGTGCGGATAACGTCCAGCTCGTAGCGTAATCTCTCTCTTAATTCCTCCTGAGAGCGATAGGGATAATCCTCCGGAAAACGTTTGGGAAACCCTTCCTCGCACAGATGGTTTAAATACGTCCAGGGGGTATATCCCTCCGGCACTTCATAGTGAGGGAGTTTCGACTCTCCGAAAGTGATCGTGACATTGCATCTGTCGGCGATTTCCGCCGTACGGTGCACCGCGTCAAGCGCATACGGGAAGAGCTTTTCCATCTGCTCTTCACTCTTTATGAAGAACTGCCCTCCCACATAACGCATGCGGTTTTCGTCTTTTACCTTCTGTCCGGTCTGGATGCACAACAAAAGATCATGCGCTTCCATATCCTCCGCGTATGTATAATGAGCATCATTGGTGCAGACCAGTGATGCTCATTAAAGATCGGAAGAGCACACGTCTGAACTC
>CALDIE010000299.1 GCA_937901625.1 uncultured Lachnospiraceae bacterium | reverse complement strand
ATCCGTGCCTCAAAGGGTGCGGATGCATCCAAGGGTACTACTTCAAAGCCCGCAGGTAAGCCCTCGGGTAACGCAAAGCCCGCCGGAAAGAGCGGCGCATATGACAAAAAGACGATGCAGCTGATCAGGGAAATCCGTGACGCAAGAAGAGCCGTAAAGGAAAACCCCGGCAATCCTTTTGCGCAAATGAACCTTAAGATGCTGGAAGATAAGGCAAAGGCCGCCGGTGTTGATGTCAGCGAAGCCGCTCTTGCCAAAAATGCTTCGCCGCGCGACAACGCCTCGAAAGATAATAAGAAAGAAGAAACCTCTTCTCTTGCAAGGAAGATCACCGACAGGAAAAAGGTTGCGGAAGAACTGGGTATCGGTGAGATCACCTTAAACGATATCATTCAGGAACTGGAAAAGCCTTCCAGAGATCCGCGAGAAGATATGCCTGCTCCCGTTTTGCGAAACGATGTCCTTAGCATGGAGGATCTAAAGCCCGGTATGGTACTTCGCGGAACCGTACGAAATGCCATCGACTTTGGCGTATTTGTCGATATTGGCGTCCATCAGGATGGTCTGGTACACATCTCTCAGATCACCGACCGCTACATCAAGCACCCCCTGGAGGCTGTCAGCGTCGGAGATGTGGTCGATGTCAAAGTGCTGGATGTAGACCTTAAGAAGCAACGTATTTCCCTTAGCATGAAACTGTAACCAAACAAGGCGGTGAGTCACAAACTATGTTCTCACCGCCTCTTAATAATTATCTTTTTCCCCTTTTTACTTCTTAATTTTCCTGAAGTTCCTGATCGGATATCTTTGCCGATATCCTCATCAGTACCTTCGCTACTGTCTTCGTTTATGCCTCCCTACAACTCCTTCGGTACAAACATCAGATTGACATCCACATATCCGCTGATACCGGAGATCGAACCTTTGGCGCTGTACTGCCACATCCGGATATTCGAATACGGATAATACGGATAGGTATTGTAAAAAGCATACCATATCGGATAATCCTGCAGATCCCCGATGTTCATCATATAAAAGAAACTGTAGGTATTGCCATAGATCATCGGTTCATATCCGGCTTCTTTTATAGCCTCGCAAAAAATCTTCACAAGCGCGGTACGGTTCTGAGCAGAAAGAGAATTGGTTCTCGCTCCACTGTCTTCGGGATCCTCCACGTCGAGCACAATGGGAAGTGTCACATCATATCCTTCGATGTTCTCTAAGATAAAATCCACTTCCTCCTGCGCTTCTTCGGGCGTGATCGCCTGTGTATAAAAATATACCCCGACATTGATCCCGTTTTCGGAAGCGCTTACCATATTATCCACAAAAGTCTCATCCAATACGATCGCACCGCTCCCGTATCCTCTGAATCCTATGCGGATGTAGGCATTTTCCACACCGGCGGCCTTAACGGCCTCCCAATCGATCTTCCCGTTGTGTTTGGAAACATCAATTAATTTAACTCCATCTACCGCGTCATTACCCACATAAGAGATTTCTCCGTTCTCTGCCACAAAGAAATCATCCCCGGTATAGGCATTTCGCTCCAATGTGTCATCGATTGCTGCAAAGTGATAGCGGCTGTCGGAAAAGACAATATAATTCGGATAAAGATCACGGATGATATCCGACATCCCTTTTCCGGACGACTCGATCTCTACGCGGATCCTGCTTAGGAGTTCTTCGTGCGCATCTTCCGCTGCCGTAGTCACCCGCTGGTCAAGTTCATCCTGGGTGTAGCTGAAACGATATCGCTCCTCCAGTTCCAGCTCAGCCTGCATCTCCTGACGCAGCTGCTCTTCAAGCTCCGCGATCCTGCGATTACTCTCCTCCTGCCGTTGCAGGGAATACAACGCCACTCCCAAAGAAATGATCATTACCAGTAACTGTAACAAACAGATTGTTGTCAGCGGATTCTTTTTCTCCCGTTCCTTTGGCGGTTTCATTCCGGAAGCCGCTTTGTTATCCCGGGCTTTTTTATCGGCATTTCTCTTATCCTTATTATTTTTATCTGAGTATTTTTTTTCAGAAGCGTTTATTTCTTCTGTTTCCTCTTTATCCATATCCATCACTTCGAGCAAAAAGCGGTCTTCCTTTTCACCCGATTCTGTCATATTCATCCTCCAAGCATGTAGTTATTCCTTTTTATGGCACTGTTATTGTGCTATTTTCACAAAACAACTATGCCATCACCCCTCCACACTTTTACTATTATACAAAAAACCTCTCTACTCGTAAAGCCAATAAAAATGTGCTAAAATAGGCATGATTCACAAAAATACAACTGTGGCAGAGCACAAACGGAGCATAAAATGGATAATCAGAACAATAATGAAAATAACGGGTATTCTCCCGACAACAACAATCCCTATAACAACCTGCCTCCGAATACGACGATCATACGCTTAAACGGCTTTTCAGTTGCGGCGATCATCTTAGCCGGAGTCAGTATATTAACCTTTATGACGATCATCATTCCGATTTTTACGGGATCCCTGGCCGTCCTCTTTGCGATCCTCTCCAAGGGGAAAGATCTTAAGATGAACCGGATTGCCAAGCGTGCCGCTATATTCGGTGCTGCTGCCGCCTGCGGTGCTGTTCTGTCATTTGGCGTCAATTACTACAAGATCATGACCGATCCGGATCTGCGCGAACAGTATCAGACCGAATTAAACAGCACTTTCGAAAGAATGTACGGGATAAGTTACGATGAAATGATGCAGCAGATACTTGGCGGAACCAATACTCCCGAAAATACGCCGGCTATCGGTTCCGATACTACTTTGCCCCCGGGAAAAGGCGGGGATCTGTCTCCGGATAGTACTACTCCCGAAACACTGACCGATGGACGGAATATCACTTTATAGGAAATAAACCAATGGAGAATGAAATGTCTAAAATAAAAAGAACCGAATATTTACGGGCGGATGCCAGAGGCGCTCTCGAAGGAAACTACTCTGCCGTCATCCCTTCCCATATACTGTTTCTGGTGTTGAAAGCCTTCCTCTTATACGGCAGCGGAGGCTTCATCAATACCTTGTCCTCTGTCGGATCCTTTCTGATCGCGGAGGTGATCACGTATCTTTCCATGATCATCGTCGAAGTGTTAAACTTCGGTTTAAACGCCATCTATCTGAAAATGGTCTGCAGACATAAATTCGGATCCATGGACATCTTTATGGGATTTAAGAAGGAATATAAAAATGTTGCGGGAATTGCTATTTTCTTCGCTACCGTTCAGTTTCTCTGTGCGCTTCCCTATGAGATCCTCTCGATGTTTTCGTTAAAATCCGAAAATATGATCCTGTTCAGTATAACGATGCTCTCCTTAGCTGTCGGGATCGTAGTCTCCTATGTAATACGACTGCATTATTCCCAAGCCTACTTTGTACTCCTGGATTTCCCGAATAAGACTGCCAAAGAGGCGTTATCAATGTCCAAATGGCTGATGAAAGGAAGCCTTGTGAGGCGCTTTTATCTGGAAGTGGGATTTGTACCACTCTATCTTTTGTCCGTATTTACCTGCGGTCTTGGAATGATATGGCTCTTCCCCTACTTACATACGACCTTTGTGGAATTCTACCTGAATCTGACAGACGCAAAGTCCTAAGATTCCCTAAACCACCTTGTGTTTTAACCAGCGGCCGCTGCGGAAACGAAGTCCGTATATGAGACTTCTGAGTGCCCAGTCGGAGAACATGCCGATCCAGACGGCCATAGTATGAACACCAAAATAGCGGATTAAGATCGTACAAAGGCTTACGCGGCATAACCACATCGTTGCCGTACTGACGATCATGGAAAAGGCAACATCCCCCGCCGCGCGATAGCCGTACGCCGGCACAAAGGAGATCGACCAGAAGATCGGCTTTACTATAGTGATCCACCCTACCATATAAACACAGAGTTCGGCGGCCGCCGGCTCCATCCCCGCGATCATCGTAACGGGACGGGAAATCAGATATACGATCAGGCAACTGACTGTGATGGCGATAAACGCCCATCCGGTCAGTTTTTTTACATAATAACGCGCCTCATCCTCCCGGCCGGCACCCATACAACGGCCTACGACTGTCATAAGGCCGATACCGATACCGATGCCGGCCACACCATTCACATTCTCAAAGATATTCGTCATCGCCTGCGCGGCGATCTCGTAAGTTGCCAATGTTGAAACCGAGGACTGGATGGCTAACTTACCAAACTGAAACATTCCGTTTTCCACACCGTTGGGGATGCCCATAGAAAGGATCCTTTTGATCTTTTTGATATCCGGGCGCACACGAAACAGTCTGCGTACAGGGATCTCCAGTTTCGTATCCCGCAGGAAGTACAATAACAGGAGCGTGTTAAGAACACGGGAAAACAGGGTCGAAAGTGCCGCTCCTTCCACTCCCATATCGAAACCGAAGATCAGGATGGCGTTTCCAACGATATTGATGCCGTTAGAAATGATGACCAGGATCATAGGCAGAGAGGTCTTACTCTGTGCCCGAAAGATCGCGCTTCCCGCTGCGGCCAACGCAACAAAGGGATAGGAAAGGATCGTGATCACAAAATAGATCGACGAAGCATCCATAACACTCTCTTCCACTTCACCAAAGATCTTGTGAAGCAAGGGCGTGCGGAAGAACAGTCCGATGGCTGTAATGATCACGGAGATCCATAATGTTACAAAAAGCAGCTGCCCGGCGGCGTCCTTCGCCAGATCCTTCCTCTTTTGCCCTATATAAGTAGCGCAGATGATCACACCGCCGGTAGCCAACGCTTGAAAAACCTGGATGATCAGATTGTTGATCGAGTCCACCAGCGATACAGCGGAGATTGCTGCACTGCCAACATTGCTGACCATGATATTATCTGCCATTCCCATCAGAGAATTTAAAAACTGTTCCGCTATTACCGGAATCAGCAAAAGAAGGAGCTCTTTGTTTGTAAACAGATGCTCCCCCTTCATATTCTTTTTATTTACCTTTTCTGTATTCATAATTGCCGTATCTATCCCATTCGACTTACGTCGTTCTGTATCAGCCTATATTTTTTACAATTCCGACAGAGATATATCCATCCATCAGTGCCTTATAGTCCGTTCCTTCCTCTCCGATCTCCTGATAGATACCGTTTAAAGAAAGCCGGATCACACCTTTGGAGATCTCCTCCGGAATAAACTCGTCGCGGTAAAAGAAATTAAGGGAGGACTTTCTATCCTCAAGGATGCCTTTTAGTCCCTCCATCCCGCAATCCGGGAAATTGATATTCCAGATCTGATTAACAGGAAGCGGGCGCTCGATCAAATCTCCCAGAATCTTATCCAGGTACTCCTCCGTTACACTGCAGTCTCCTTCGTAAGGTTCCGAAAACGCCATCGCCTGGATCCCTTCGGAAGCCGCCTCCATAGCAGCCGCCACGGTACCGGAATATTGAATGGCATTACCGCCGTTATATCCCTGGTTGATCCCGCTTAAGACCAGGTCAAAGTGTGTGCCCAGAAGGTACGGAGCACAGCGAACGCAATCAGCCGGCGTCCCGTCGATGGCATACGCAACAACTCCCTCCAGCCATCCTTCTTTCAAAGTTGCCGTCAAAGGTCTGTGCAGCGTGATGCACTGTGACTTTGCGCTGCATTGCTCATCGGGTGCCACAACATACACCTCGCCGTAAGCCATAGCCGCCTCTGCCAGACGTTTCATGCGGGGAGAACGGATCCCATCGTCATTGGTGATCAAAATCTTTCGAACTGTCTCTGCCATCTTAAATCCCTTTCATTTCTCTAAACTGATACCCTCCCATTCTACCCCATCAGCACACAAATACACAATGTCTACTACATAAATTTTTGTCATTATGTTACTATGATACATGGTGAAAATGTAAAAATAAGACAGGATCAGACCTATGAAAACGATAAGAAAAGTTTATAATACTCTGCTTTTGCCACTCTGTTTCAGTATACTTTTAGGTGCCTGCGCATCGGGGAGTAATGTAGTGGATAAAGAAGTAACTTCTGAGATAACCGGTTCTTCAGATTTTGAGGGTGTTACCGGTATGGCCGATCCCTCACAGCCCGGGGATGCTACCGGTATGACCTCTTCTTCGGAGCCGGTGGATGCTATCCATATGAGTGCTACGGCAGATGACGCATCCGCCGGTCCTTCAACAGATATGAAGGAGGCATTTTACTACACTCCCGTCACGGAAGAGATTTTCAGCCGGATACAGGGACTCAGTTACAAGGAGGATTGCATTGTACCCGCCCGGGATCTGCGCTATGTTCACATCCTCCATAAGGATATCGACGGAAATACACACGAAGGAGAGATCATCTGCCATAAAGAGATCGCGGAGGATCTGACAGAGATCTTTTACGAACTCTACCTTGCCTCCTATCCGATCGAACGCGTACGCCTTGTGGATGAATATGACGCCGACGACGAAATGTCCATGCGGGATAATAACAGCAGCTGTTTTAACTACCGCCCCATAGCAAGCGGCGCAAGCCTCTCAAAACACGCGCTCGGCGCAGCTATCGATATCAACCCGCTCTACAATCCGTACGTACGCACAAGGAACGGTGAAACGACCGTTCAGCCGGAAACTGCCGTACCCTACACCGACCGAAGTGCTTCCTTTGATTACAAACTCGAGGAAGGCGATCTGTGCTACACACTCTTTATCGAATACGGCTTTGAATGGGGCGGCGCCTGGCGAAGCCTTAAAGACTACCAGCACTTTGAACTTCCCGACGCGCGCGTGGAAGAGATCCGTGCTGCCGGAGGATATTAAGTTGTCCCGAAGATCACAAACGATGATCACATAAGCAATAAGAATATCCACCAAAGCCTATAGTATCAATAACAAGGAATCCCAGATATGAAATCAACAAACAAAACTCTCCGTATCCTTTTGATCACTCTTGTCGCTCTCCTCATCATCGTACTCGCCTTTTTTAGCGGAACATTAAATGACCAAAAGCTGGCAGGAGAACCTGCCATTGCAGAACTCCCGCCGGCAAGTCCGGAGATGATCACACCTCCCGGTGACAACAAAACCGCTGCAAACAGCACTCCCGTATTCTTCGGAGAGGTGAATACCCTGTTGGAACAACTGTCAAATGATGCCATGATCCGGTATGTGGAAGAGCATCCGGATACAAACTCCTTTTACTATACCCGCTCGATCGATCTTCCGATCGATAGCGACCTGTCCTTTTCCTATTACTCCGGGCAGGGGCAACTGTATCTGATCATTGATAAAGAAACGATCCTTACGGATTTTTCCATAAACGGACATGCTTTAAAAGACCCTGAGATCATATCTTTGGAGGCAGACAGTGATCCGAACGAAAGTAGCGTCTTTTGTCTGGATATATCTCCGCTAACGGTAAACGGAACCAATACCATTCATATCGCGGGCGAGAGCGGATCCGTACATCTTTACCTCCCTTATCCTGCCCTGATCACAGGGACGCCGGAGGATGCAGGCATCGATTCCTCAGCCTTTGAAAAGATCGATCGTATGATCCAAACCGATGTATCCAACGGCTTTCCCGGAGCCTCCTTAGCCGTCATCCGAAACGGACGCCTTATCTATTCCAATCAATGGGGATATTTAAATGCTTATCTTCCGGATGGCAGCCACTTAAGTAACCCGATGCCAGCAGATGCGGATACCATGTACGACCTGGCTTCAAATACCAAGATGTATGCCACCAACTACATCGTACAATACCTTGTAAGCCGAGGAGAACTCGATATCGACACAAAACTCGTGGATATCTTCGGGAATGATTTTGTGATTCATACCATGGATTTTGCTTACGAGGATTATCCATATGTATCGTCTGAGACCAATCAAAACTGGAAGCGTGAGATCACCCTGCGGCATCTGTTGTGCCACGAGGCAGGATTCCCTGCAGCACCCGGCTATTCCAATCCGAACTTTAACCAATATACGCAGGAGTATGATGAGGAAGCCGAAAACATCCTCTTTGCCGGCAGTGACGGTTCGGTCGAAACAAGACAGACTGTCCTTCGTAAGATCTTTGAAACCCCTTTATGTTATGAACCCGGAACGAACACCCGCTATTCGGATGTCGACTATATGCTCTTATGCTTTGTCCTTGAAAAGGTCACGGGAAAAGGGCTTGATGAACTGGTAGAAGAATATTTTACCGATCCGCTTCATCTTAAGCGCATCTCCTATTGTCCTTTGGAAAACGGCTTTACCAAAGAGGACTGCGCCGCTACGGAACTAAACGGAAACACAAGAGACGGTGTGGTATATTTTGACGGGATCCGTACCGAAACCCTGCAGGGAGAAGTGCATGATGAGATGGCCTATTACGCCATGGGTGGGATCTCCGGTCACGCCGGGCTCTTTTCCAATGCGGAGGATCTGGCAAAGATGGCCTATTTAATGATGTACGGAGGATATGAGACCAACTACTTCTTCTCCGAAGAGACCATCCGTACCTTTGCCGCGGCGAAATCAACAGCAGAGCCTAACTGGGGTATCGGCTGGTGGCGTGCCGAAGGAGGAAAACGCAGTTCCTATTTCTCCGATCTCTGTCCCTCCACCACCATCGGGCACCAGGGATGGACCGGAACCTTAACCATGATCGAACCGGAACATGACCTGATCATCGTATATCTGACCAATAAGATCAACACGCCCGTTGCCGATCCGGAAAACAATCCGAATAAGTTTACCGGCAGCTCCTATAACTCCGCGTCGTTAGGTTTGATCCCTCAATATATATATGAGGGTATGAAATAAAGTCCGCTCACGGCGGACCCGGCGCCGGATTTGCGGTCGCTTTGCGACCTTTTACGGCCTTCCTCATACCCTCTTCATATCCTGTCTGTATTAAATTGTTCGTAGTAACCTAACTACTTCTTCTTTGCGCTCTTAATTACGATCACGGCACCAACGATCGCCGCAGAAACAAGGACGCCAAGGACGATCCCGATCCCCATGATCAGCCCGGTATTAGCAGCGGCCGGCTCTGTTACAGCGCTTGCAGATGAAGCAGTGTTTACCTGATCTGCACCGGCATCTACTGTCACGCTCGTATCGCCCGCTCCGGATATTTCCGATGTGACCTGCGTCTCTACGTTACCGGCATTCCCATTATCCGTCTTCACGGTCTCTGTCGAAACATCGGTTGTCTGCGCGCTCTCACTGCTCTGTGTGATCGGCTCACCTGAATCCGCCAGCGCATAATCCGTATGAACATTTGTAAAAGCCTGCGCAATCTGCGGAAAGACGATCTCATGCGTATAGCGGTTATAAAGCCCCATATCATTGTAGTATCCTACCTGCGGATTGGCTTCAAATTTTCCTCCGTTATCCCACCAGAAGCAGCGCACGCCATACTTTTGCGCCTGTTCCGTAAAATATTTCGCGTAGTCCGCTCTGTCTGCTTCGTTTTCCTTGGCTGATGCGGAAATCTCACCTACGATCGCCGGGATTCCCTGCGAAGTATAATGCATATAAAGGTTCATCATCACGCTGTCGATGGCTGCCTTACCGCCGTCTTCAGTCCATACACGCTGCTGGTTTTCCGATGGTGTGATCGTGTTACAGTAACTCCAGGGCTGGTAGAAATGAACTTCCACGATAAGCAAGGAAATATTCACAAAATTGATATTGATAATCCAAGAGAAGACAAAACCTATAAAGTTGCAACAGATGAGTATATGATGTCGGCCGGTGCAGATTACGCAGTTCTTTCGCCTGCAGAGAA
>CALDIE010000298.1 GCA_937901625.1 uncultured Lachnospiraceae bacterium | reverse complement strand
TCAAGTAAAATCTCCACTTCCTTGGCTGCCTGTCCCGGCTGCGCGTATTTGGGAGCCTGCATGGTCGGAGTTGCAAAATGCTGGTTACCCAGTCCTCCCTTACCTCCGGTTAAGATCTTATAGGAGGTACGGTCTCCGGACATATCAACGATTACTTTTCCGCTGGCCGCATCCCGTACAACCGTGCCTCTCGGAACTCGAAGACGAATGTCATCGCCATCCTTTCCGCGGCAGTTGCGCTTCTTCCCTTCCTCTCCGTCCGAGGCAGAAAACTTATGTTTAAAACGATAATCACTTAATGTATTGCATCCTTCATCCACATCCAGCCAGACGTCGCCGCCCCGGCCGCCGTCACCGCCGTCCGGTCCTCCGTCAGGCACATATTTTTCACGGCGAAAGGACACATGCCCGTCTCCGCCTTTTCCGCTTCGAATGATGATCCTGGCACGATCTGCAAACATATTTACCTGCTTTCTTAAATAACTGTGCTCTTACTAACCTGCTTAGAAAAAAAGACCCCAAACCACAAGGTTTGAGGCCCGAACGATCAAATTACTGCTCTACCGGATATACAGAAGCCTGCTTCTTGTCGCGGCCCTTTCTCTCGAAACGAACCACACCGTCAACCAAAGCAAACAGGGTATCATCACCGCCACGGCCTACATTTACACCGGGATGGATCTTTGTACCGCGCTGTCTGTATAAGATATTGCCGGCCTTGACGAACTGTCCGTCAGCTCTTTTTGCTCCTAATCTCTTAGCCTCGGAATCTCTACCGTTCTTGGTAGAACCCATTCCTTTCTTATGAGCAAAGAATTGAAGGTTTAATTCCATCATTTCTTTTTCCTCCTTACATCAATATTCAAGTCTACTGTTCCACTTCCAACAACTCAAGACTCACATATCCATCGCCATAATCACTCTGAACACTTCTGATGCCTAAGATCATGGCATCAATCAGAAGATTGGCATCCTCACGACTCCTGATCCGCGATACTTCATCCTCCGGATCCGTGACCGTCTCATCCGTGCAGCCAAAACTCGCGTCGATCAAACCTGTCTCTTCATCCGATCGTACATCTATCGATATACCGGTTAATGTCTCAACTGCATTTATGGTATTGATCACCAGCATGGAGATCGCCGCGCATACGGTATCCTGACCAAAGTCGTCATACTCCGCATGACCGAAACAGTTCAGTTTCCTGTAATCACCTTTTGAATCTTTCTCGATCGTGATGGATATCATAAATCTTCTGTTCCACTCTTATGCGTTGATCTTTTCAATCTTAACCTGAGTGTATGCTTGTCTGTGACCATTCTTCTTGTGGTAACCGCTCTTGGGCTTGTACTTGTAGACAACTACTTTCTTGCCACGCCCCTGCTCCATTACGGTAGCGGAAACTGTTGCACTTGCAACATCCTTGCCCACCTTGATGGATCCATCGGATACGGCTACAACCTGGTCAAAACTTACAGTATCTCCGGCCTCTCCTGCGATCTTCTCAACCTTGATCACATCTCCTTCAGAAACCTTATACTGCTTTCCACCTGTTGCAATAATAGCGTACATGGATTGCACCTCCTATCATCTTACTCGCTAGCTTTGGTGACCGGGACTTCCGATACTTAAACCACACTATGCGGCATACTCGATTATTGTACTCATTCCGACTTTTTCTGTCAAGTGGGAAAAAGTACTTTCGAAAATACTTTTCTTACAGAAACGGTTAACCTATCCCTTGAATTGTGGTAGAATGAAATGATCATTTTACAGAAATCAGATAACGGAGATTATCAGATATGAGCAGGACTTACCTTTTTCTGGGCATGGGACTGATCGGAGGATCCATTGCCAAATCACTTCGAAAGCTCGAGCCGGATGCAACGATCCTGGCGTATACAAGACACAGAGAAAGATTGGAAAAGGCCGTAAAGGACGGAGTTTTAAACCGTGTCAGCGAAACCCTGACAGCAGATGTTCCGGCTTCCGATATCATCTTTTTGTGTGCTCCCACCGGAACAAATCTGTCCAATTTAAAGATCATCGCTCCCCTCGTACATGAAAAGGCATTGATCACCGATGTGGGAAGCGTTAAGCATGATATACAAAAAGCAGCCGATTTTTTGGGGATTTCGCGTCAGTTTTTAGGCGGACATCCCATGACCGGAAAGGAAACTACCGGATATGAAAGCGCCGATGAGCAGATACTGGAAAATGCCTACTATATTCTGACTCCTTCAACGCAAACAAGGTCGGGAGATCTTGCTTTCATGATCGATCTTGTAAAAGGCGTAAAATCCATCCCCCTGATCATCGATCCGATGTATCATGACTACGCTGCCGCGGCTATCAGTCATTTGCCTCATCTGATCGCCGCTTCTTTAGTGGATCTCGTTCGCACACACGATAACGAGGAGCAGTTTATGAAGACCATTGCGGCAGGCGGTTTCAAAGATATTACAAGGATCGCTTCTTCCGATCCGGATATGTGGGCAAATATCTGCAAAAGCAATCGTGAAAATATCCGCCTCTTATTGGATCAGTATATAGACTGTTTACAGGAGATCTCCGGATATCTGGATACGGAAAATTACGAAAAGATCCGCGAATTGTTTGCCGTCGACGGTGCTTATCGTAACGGAATCAATAACCGCAGAGGATCCCTTCCCGGGGAATACAGGCTTTTTGTTGATATTCCCGATAAGACCGGTGCCATTGCGGGGATCGCAACTCTCTTAGCCGGGCATTCGATCAATATCAAGAATATCGGCATTACGCATAACCGCGAGCTCTCGGAAGGCGCTCTGGTCATCGTCTTTTACGATGAGGCATCCAAAGAGGCTGCTATACCCGTGATCAGATCCGCAGGCTACCCGGTAATATTGTTGTAGATCTCATATTTTCATGTTTAGGTTCACCCGATAATAACATTCCGTATTTTGCAATACATCCCCAAAATCACTTTTATAAAAATGGGGCATCACAAAGAGAACTGTTACTTTAAACGTACTAAGACAGCGCCAAGACAATACTTTCGGCAATACGAAATACAATACTAAGACAACACTACTATAACCACTGCTATAAACACTGCTATAAGGAGACTGACCATGACATCCATAGATATCGCCCCCATGCTGCACTCTATCAAGGCGGAACTTACTGTTCCCGGAGACAAATCCATCTCCCACCGTTCTATCATGTTCGGTGCCATTTCAAGCGGTATTACACGCATCACCAACTTTCTCCCGGCGGATGACTGCTACTCCACCATGTCCTGTTTTCGAAAAATGGGCATCGAGATCGAAGAAACTCCGGATGAGATCCTGGTACATGGAAAGGGACTCCATGGATTAAGAGTTCCTTCCGAAAGACTGTATACAGGCAACAGCGGTACAACCACACGCTTAATCTCCGGTATTCTTTCCGGACAGGATTTTGCTGTTGAATTAACCGGTGACTCCTCGATCGAAAAACGCCCCATGAAGCGGATCATCACACCTCTTCGTGAGATGGGCGCGGATATTTCCTCCGTAAACGGCAATGACTGCGCTCCTTTGGCGATCCGGCCTTCCTCTCTTCACGGAATCCATTATCTCTCACCGGTAGCCTCCGCACAGGTCAAGTCCGCAATCCTTTTAGCCGGACTCTATGCCGAAGGTTCAACCTCTGTCACCGAGCCCGCGCTCAGCCGCAATCATACAGAGTTAATGCTCTCCAATTTCGGTTGCGATATCAAAAGCGAAGGACTTACCGCCACACTTACACCCGGTCGGGAAATGCGTGCCTGCGAGATCATCGTGCCTTCCGACATCGCCAATCTGGCAGGCACGCTGGGCGCCCTGTCCGCCGTCGTAAAAGAAGGTGAATCCAAGGGAGAATGATCGATGGGATTCGATGTCTTTGATATTTTTGAGGGGGTCTTTGCGGTCATCGCTTCGCTCGTCCCGCTGCTCGTCTTCATTTTCATCCTACGGATGCTCGTCAATGCGTCCAAAGGCAATAAGTCGTCCC
>CALDIE010000297.1 GCA_937901625.1 uncultured Lachnospiraceae bacterium | reverse complement strand
GGGGGTACAACAGTATGAAGTTAACGTTTATCGGTGCGGACCATGAAGTGACGGGCAGCGCGCATCTTTTGGAAGCGGCCGGAAAAAATATTCTTATGGAATATGGTATGGAACAGGGGATCAATAAGTATGAGAATATATCCCTGCCGATACCGGAGGCGATGATCGATTACGTGATCCTCTCACATGCGCATATTGACCATTCCGGATGGCTTCCCCTGCTATACAAAAACGGTTTTCGCGGGCAGATCATTGCGACCGGGGCCACGGTAGATCTATGCAGTATCATGTTAAGAGACTGCGCACACATTCAGATGATGGAGGCGGAGTGGAAGAACCGTAAAGCAAAGAGAAGCAGTCAGTCGGAAGTGGAACCGGTCTATACCATGGAGGCCGCGGACGGTGCGATCCGCAGACTGGTGCCTTTTTCCTACGACGAGATCTATGATCTTTGCGAAGGGATCCGTTTCCGCTTTACGGATGTCGGTCACCTTCTCGGATCCGCAAGTGTGGAGATCTGGATGACAGAGGGAGGAGAAACCAGAAAACTGGTCTTTTCCGGCGATATCGGAAATACAAAGAGTACGTTGATCCGGGAGCCGCAGTACGTTCACGGGGCGGATTATGTGATCATGGAATCCACCTACGGAAACCGCTATCACAACAACGATCGCCCCGATTATGTGATGGAACTGGCGGAGATCATCTCCACGACACTATGCAAAGGCGGAAATGTGGTGATCCCTTCCTTTGCCGTAGGCAGAACACAGGAGATCCTTTATTATATCAGGGAGATCAAGGATAAGGATCTGATCCCCGAGGCAGGCAATTTCCCTGTCTATGTGGACAGCCCGCTGGCGGTGGAGGCAACGGAGATCTTTACGAAAAACCAGAATAACTGCTTTTCGGATGAGGCGAAAGAGCTCTTAAAGCAGGGGATCAATCCGTTGATGTTTTCCAACCTGCATCTTTCGATCACCAGCGAAGAGTCCAGGATGATCAACTTTGACCACGAACCCAAGGTGATCATATCTGCGTCAGGTATGTGTGAAGCGGGCCGTATCCGGCATCATTTAAAGCATAACCTGTGGAGAGAGGAGTGTACGATCCTTTTTGTAGGATATCAGGCAAACGGGACACTCGGAAGAACGATCATCGAAGGAGAGAAGGAGATCAAACTCTTTGGAGAGGCGATAGAGGTGAGAGCCAATATCTTAACGCTTCCCGGTATGAGCGGACATGCGGATAAAGGCGGATTACTTAGATGGATACAGGAGATCGGTGAAAAGCCGAAAAAGGTGTTTGTTGTCCACGGGGATGATGAGACGGTAAAGATTTTCGCGGCTTGTCTTGAGGACGAATACGGGTATGATGCGTATGCGCCCTACAGCGGCACTTCGTATGATCTGCTAGGGGATCGCTTTATCAGCGAAGAACCCGGCAGACCCACAAAGAAGAAAGCAAAGAGAGTATCGGATGTCTTTGCCCGCCTGATCGCCGCCGGACAGCGATTGATGGCTGTTATCTATAAGAATGAGGGCGGCGCCAACAAGGATCTGGCAAAGTTTGCCGATCAGATCAATTCCCTCTCCGATAAATGGGATCGGGATTGATCGTGACAGATGATTTATTTGGGCATTTTGTAGGGGGGATCCGAAGGATATCCCCCTTTTAATTTCTGCATTCCCCGCTGGATGGCGTCCCTGGAATTCTTCCAGTCGGCGTCTTTGTTGCGGTAATCAAACTTTTCCACCAGCCAGCTTACGTCCTCCTGTAAGCGGTCTAAGTTGCTCTCCACCAGAGGGAGGATCACATCATAAAAGGACTGCAGTTCGGCAGAGGACATCCTTTTATCGGCGTTTACGCACAGATCGCGTAAATGTGTAAGGCAAAAGCCCTTGCTTTCGGCAATCTTCTTCCGGAAGTTCTCATCGGATCTGTACATTACGAAGAACGTGTCGATGTAGCGCTCGTAGATCTCTTCCATATGGCGACATACATAGCAGGAATTTTCCTTTTCGTTAAGCCAGTCAACGATCGAATTGCCCTCCGCGCTTTTCCCTCTTAAGCGGTCCGCGAAACTGACCTTTCCCGGCTGAAAGTGTTTTGCGCGGTCGGAAAATTCCGTGCGCATCTTTTTGTAATGTGTTTTTAAGATCCATGCGTTACCCAGCGTATTTCCGTAATCAAACATTTTCTTAAAATGATCTCTGCAAAAACCCTGCGCGTCGGTCAGGTCTCTGACATCGCTTTCCATGTAGGAAGCGCAGGAACCCAGCACGAAGTCCAGGGTATCCTGTTCCAGGGATCTTTCCACAAAGCAGAAAGGGCATTCATCGCCCGCATTGACGGCATCGTTTAAGGGTATGGTATAGAGCTGTTCTTTCATTGATCGGCACCTCCGGAGACTATTTATAGCAAACAACAAAAGTATTTATACTTTTGTTCGTTTGTTGTGCCGGATTTGCTATGCGAAGCATTAACATCCTCTGCAAATCCGTGCGGGAGAAAAAATGTCCCGTATTTGGATTATATCACATTGTGAATTTATTGTGTCTTACCATAGAAAGATTGTTTGTCCCGTGCTATAATCAATCTCAACTGTTTTATAAATTTCGATCCGGGAGGAAAGAAGTATGGTAGACACCTATATGGAGCATCTGGTAAAGAAAAAGGCAGAGTCGAAGGATATCGCACTCAGAGTTGCGGGATGGTTTTTGACGGTTCTTTCCTTACCGTTGGGACTGATGATCGATCCACTGCTGTTTCTTGTAACGCTCGCGTTGTTTTTTGTGACAAAGTATCTGATCTATCCGGCAACCGATCTGGAATATGAGTATTTGTATTGCGACAAGGTACTCTCCGTGGACAAGATACTGGCAAAGGAAAGCCGTAAGAAAGTGGCGGAATATGAACTCGACCGTATCGAGATCATCGCGCCGGCCAATTCCCCCAGACTGGTGGAATACAACAAAAAGGAACTTAAGACGATCAATCTTTGGAGTCTGGATGATTCCGACGGACATGTTCCTATGGTGGTAATTTATGAGGGGAATCAGAAAATTGTACTTGATTTACCTATTGAATTTGTTAAAATAATACAAAATAATGCGCCGAGGAAAGTATTTTTGGACTAAATACGGATTTTGGAAAGGAGAGAATATGGGACAGATTATTGGAGATGGGATTACCTTTGACGATGTGCTGCTGGTGCCCAGTTATTCGGAAGTGATTCCGAATCAGGTGGATCTTTCGACCCGCTTAACGAACAAGATCAAGTTAAATATACCGATCATGAGTGCCGGAATGGATACCGTGACCGAGCACAGAATGGCGATCGCCATGGCGAGACAGGGGGGTATCGGTATTATTCATAAAAATATGTCGATCGATGCACAGGCAGAGGAAGTGGATAAGGTAAAGCGTTCGGAAAACGGAGTTATTACGGATCCTTTTTCCCTTTCTCCAGATCATACATTGGCAGACGCGGATGCCTTGATGGCAAAGTATCGCATCAGCGGTGTACCCATTACGGAAGGACGCAGACTGGTAGGTATCATCACCAACCGTGATCTGAAGTTTGAAACGGATTTCGGAAAGAAGATCCGTGAGTCCATGACAAGCGAAAATCTTGTTACGGCTAAAGAAGGAATTACACTTGAGGAGGCTAAGACGATCCTGGCTGCTTCGAGAAAAGAAAAACTCCCGATCGTCGATGATGACTTCTCCTTAAAGGGATTGATCACCATCAAAGATATTGAAAAGGCGATCAAGTATCCTTTGGCGGCAAAGGATGAGTACGGCAGGCTGTTATGCGGTGCCGCCGTAGGTATCACGGCCAATGTTATGGATCGCGTGGACGCGCTTAAGAAAGTCGGTGTGGATGTAGTGGTTCTGGATTCCGCGCACGGTCATTCCATGAACGTTATCAACTGTATCAGGATGATCAAGGAAAAGTATCCCGATCTGCAGCTGATCGCGGGTAATGTGGCTACAGGTGAGGCTACAAAGGATCTCATCGAGGCCGGGGTTGACGCGGTTAAGGTAGGTATCGGACCCGGATCGATCTGTACGACACGTATTGTCGCAGGTATCGGTGTACCCCAGATCTCCGCGATCATGAATTCATACGAAGTTGCAAAGCAGTATAATATCCCCATCATCGCAGACGGCGGAATCAAATATTCCGGGGATCTGACCAAGGCGATCGCGGCCGGTGGAAGCGTATGTATGATGGGATCGATCTTTGCCGGATGCGATGAGTCTCCCGGGACTTTCGAACTTTATCAGGGAAGAAAATACAAGGTATACCGCGGAATGGGTTCCATCTCCGCAATGGAGAACGGAAGCAAGGACCGTTATTTCCAGGAAAACGCCAAGAAGCTTGTTCCCGAGGGCGTTGAGGGACGTGTGGCTTACAAGGGATCGGTAGAAGATACCGTATTCCAGATGATGGGCGGTCTTCGTGCAGGCATGGGATACTGCGGAGCATCGAATATCCCGTATCTGCAGGAAAACGGGAGATTTGTCAAGATTTCCGCCGCATCCTTAAAGGAGAGCCATCCTCATGATATTCATATCACAAAGGAGGCACCGAACTACAGCGTAGACGACTGATTCGGATTCGGATAACAGGATTTTAAATGTATGTAAGACGTCGTACCGTCCGGGCGGTACGGCGTTTTTTCACATTTTTCTCACAAAATGGTCGGAAATTGAACATATTTTCCCCCTACAATGACAACATCAAAACAAATATAAGCGGCAAACTATCAGATGACCGTAAAGAATATGGAGAGAAAAGGAGAATATGCTATGAAGAAAAGGATCGTTACATTATTGTTGACCATGGGGGTGAGCGCAAGTATCTTTGTTGGCGGATGTGCGACGAACGAAGAAAGTACAACGTCTCAGACAACGGCCGGCCGGGAGGAGTCATCCCGTGAGGCAGGAACGGAGACGGTGGACAATGCGCAGACTGTAGCGCTTGCGACCAATGCGGCAGCGGTCAGCACGGAACGCACATACACATTGACCACACCGGAATACAAAGACAGCTATGAATACGAAGGCTGGGATGAAGATGATACGATGATCACGCTAAACGGCAGTGAGGCCGTTGCGGACGGAAGTGGCGTCGAGATATCGGATGGGATCATAAAGATCACCGAAAAAGGAACGTATGTATTTTCGGGCAGTTACAACGGACAGATTTATGTGGAGACGCAGGAGAGCGTACACATCATCTTAAACGGAGTGGAGATCACCAATGAAAGCGGACCGGCCATTTATATTGCCGACGCGAAAAATGCTTATATCGGACTGGCTCCGGGAACGGAAAACATTCTCTCGGACGGGAGTAACTATGTATTGGAAGACGGTGAGGATGAACCGGATGCCTGCATATTCTCGGCGGACGATCTGATCATCAACGGAAGCGGGAGCCTTACGGTAAACGGCAATTACGCCTGTGGTATACGCAGTAAGGATGACCTGGTGATCAGGGAAGGTACCATTAAGGTGACAGCGGTTTCCGATGCTCTTAAAGGAAAAGATCTGGTATGCATCTATGACGGAACGATCGATCTGAGTGCCGGAGGCTGCGGAATAAAGGCAACCAATACCGATGAGGATGATAAGGGTGATGTCTATATTGCCGGCGGAGAGATCACGATCGAGACAAAGGATGACTGTGTTCACAGTAACAGGAATGTACAGATCATCGGCGCAACGCTTACATTAAGCAGTGATGACGACGGTATCCATGCCAATGAAGTGACGATGATCAACAGCGCAACCGTAACGGTTGAAAAGAGTTACGAAGGGATCGAGGGAAGTATCGTCGATCTGATCGAGTCGGTGGTAACGGTCATGGCAAGTGATGACGGTATCAATGCCGCAGGCGACCTCAACGAGACGGAAGACTCCGGAGATAGCTGGGGACGCAGGGGCGGTATGATGGAGGATTCCAATCCCGACAATATCATCTATATCGATGGCGGCAGCGTCTATGTCAATGCTGACGGTGACGGAGTCGACAGCAACGGTTACATCTATATTTTCGGCGGAGATGTAACAATC
>CALDIE010000296.1 GCA_937901625.1 uncultured Lachnospiraceae bacterium | reverse complement strand
TCGCAACTACAATTAGAAGTCTTTCATGCTCCTTTTGTCTACCTCGTTTCTGTCATTCACTCAACTTTCCGTGATGAACCCTTTTTTTGCCTGTTGACTGAGAATAATCAGTTCAATTCTTTGAGTTTCCGTATGAGGAAGGGAACAAGGCAGAAAAAGAGAGGCACAATCCAGCAGGAAGTGGTATAATTGAGATGCAAACAAAAACCCCACTAAACAGCTGAAAGGAGCCTCTCTCATGAAGTATTCTACCACAAAAACGTACACATTGAAACGGTCAGTCATAGAATTTGGGAAAAGAATTTTCAAAGGTCTAACGCGGCCGGACCAGAAATTCGGAGCAGACATGACCTACGGGATGCTGGCGGCGAAGAGTTGTCTGTTGACAAGCATCGTAGATCAGCTGCACGAGCGGACGAAGAAGGTCAATGCTGTGGAACGGCTGGGGCGGCATCTGTGCAAAGGGATTGCGGAAGAGGCGAAGAATGCGTATCACGAGTTTATCCGGGAATGGGTACCGAAGAATCCTACGATACTGATTGACGACAGCGATGTTGTGAAGCCTGAAGGCTACAAGTTTGAATCGCTGGGAATTGTCCGGGACGGCTCAAAGAGCACCGAGAAGAAAAGTGTCTATGAGAAAGGCTATCATGTGACAGAGGCTGTAGTGATCACCCGAAGCAAGCAGCCCGTAAGCGTCTTTTCCCGGATTCACTCATCCCGGGAAAAGGGATATGTTTCTGCCAATGCCGTTACTTTTGAGGCGATTGACCAGTGTGCCAGCCTGTTCAAGAAAGCTATCTATGTGATGGACAGGGGCTATGATGACAACAAAGTGTTCCTCAAGCTGGATGAAATGAAGCAGGACTATGTGATTCGTCTGACGTCCAAGCGAAAGGTATTGTATCATAACAAATGGACGCCAGTCACAGAACTTCGTGACCGGCGAAAGGGCAAGATCAAAATGAAGCTCCGCTATCATGATACGGAGCACGAAGCCTATCTTTCCCATGTGAAGGTGATGATCACAGCGTCCAGAAAACCGATATGGTTGGTACTGGTCTACGGCATTACGGAGCACCCCATGATGCTGGCCACCAATATCCCGATTCGCTCCAAGGACGATGTTATTCGGGTTGCAAAGCTGTATTTCTCCAGATGGCGCATTGAAGAGTACTTCAGATGTAAAAAAACAGTGTTCGAGTTTGAGAACTTCCGGGTTCGTTCCCTGAAAGCCATCAACGCATTGAACTTCTACATGACCCTTTGCATGGCATATTTGACATTTCTTTCGTTGAAACCTCAGTCAAGCCAGATACGATGCAATGTCATAGAGGCCGCAGACCCGATCAAGGAACACGTCTTTTTCCTCGGTTATCGTTTGGCTGCTGGTATAGCTCGTATCCTTTATCTCCTCATCTATGAGTGCGAAGGCGTTTTCCCCGAGACAATAGGCGGCTCTTCCGAATTGCCCGCAGATGCGCTCCGCGATACGGGTGGTCAGCACATCCGCTCCCCTTTTATCTACGGCGCGCACTATGTTCTCATAATCCTCCAGACATATATAATCCACGGTGTACGCCTTTTTCTTTTTGAAATATCTGCGCAGGGTCTTTAAGAACGCCCTGCGATTGAAGCATCTGGTATCTCCGTAGAGGAAATACGCCTGATTTTCAAAGGTCATATACACAAAGCGGATATTCGAAATCTCTTCCCATTTCTTTAGCGAGTGATCATCGGTGAAAATGTAGAAATCGATGGTCGGATTCGCCTTGCAGGAAGCCATAAACCAATCAATATAGTCCGGCCACTTTCCCGTTCCGTTTAAGAAATACGCTAAAATATGTGCTATGCGATACATTCAATGTTCTCCACTATACTGAGGCTATTTCTCTAAACCACTTTTATCTCCGGACAGATCCTCGATCCTGCCATCCGGTCCTTTAACTTTTTTGCCAAAGACAGGGACGCAAAATTGTCTTTCGATATTATGATCGTGACCGTCTCCTCCCCGACCGTCGGATCCTTTTCATACAGATTAAGCAGTTCCGTGCAGGCTTCAAACGCATACCCCTGTCGCCTGTACTCTTTCCGGATGATATAGCCCAGTTCGATGCATCCTTTCTGCCGGTTGAATCCGGCGATCCCGATCATGATATCCGGATTTTCTAAAAGACATACTGCATAATACCCGTACCGATACAAATCATATACCCTCGTCGAATAGGATTGCAGCTCCTCCCCCGATATGGAGAATGCATCCTCTCCGTTATCCAAAAAGACCTTCCGGGTCTTTTCTCGATCATCCGCGCAAAGTTCCCTGATCAGCAGCCTTTCTGTCCTTGCGATCTCTAGCGGGATCCCGTTTGTGCGGCAATATACAAAGCGCAGGTAATCCTCATCGATCGCGCCTTCATCCTCCACCGCATAGGGAACAAAGGATAATTTATACTCCGTATCCTCCCCGATACAGGCGATAGCGGGGATCCTATTCTTTAGCGCCTTCCGCAGGGACTCTTCTTCATCACTTACGAGAACGGAGATCTCCCGGGTGTTAAACTTTTGTTTATAAAACTTATTCACTCTGTTTTCTCTCAATCGGATGAATGTCTTACAGGAACCGGCAAACGATCATAAATTGCCTTTAGTCTTTCATAATTACCATCGTCCGCATATTTATCCAGATACTCCTTAAAGGCACCATCCCTCATCTTCTCGCGATCGGAGTCTTCCAATGTGTCCACCGCTTCCATCAGGGATTCGACACTCCCGGAATACCTGATTCCCGTTACACCATCCCGAATAAGATTAGCAATGTTTCCAAAATCTCTCGCTATCACCGGGACACCACAAGCGTAGGCTTCGATCACTGTCATGCCGAAAGTTTCATACCAGGCAGATGCCGTGATCAGCGCTTCCGCCCCGGCAAGGAGTTCCATCGTCTTCTCATGTGGCAATTTACCTACACACTCGATATTCTCAGCATGAGCCTTCTTAATAAATTTATTCAAAGACTCGCTCTGTTCTCCTTCTCCCACAAAAAGCAGTCGCTTTCCGTTCCTGGCAAAGGCTTTGGCGATCAAGGCACTCCCCTTTAGTGCTTCTATGCGCCCGATTGCGATGTAGTATCCCTCGGGGGGACGCCTTTTTGCCTCTATTGTGGTAAAATTCGGCTTGATATATACCTTTTCTGGATCTATGATCTGCCTTTTTTTGTTGAGCAGAAGCAATTTCCCCCGGTTAAATTCCGTCAGGCAGATAAAATAGACTTTCCCAAGAATCCCTGTCCTGCGGTGAAACGAAAGCATCGCCGCCACCAGAATTGTCTGCAGTCGGCTCTTCCGGTAACACTTATGTCGGATAGCACAGCCCATTCCGCCGTAAACGCATTTTTCACATACATGCCCATCGTGAAAAAAAGTACCGGCCGGGCAGAGCAAACGAAAATTGTGCATCGTCTGTACCACGGGAACCTTCTCTGCTACCGCCGCATAATACACCGACATGCTGATCAGCAGAAGAGTATTGTGAACATGCACTATGTCCACCTGTTCCTTTCGTATGATCCGGCGGATTTCATGGTATGTTTTTAAGGAAAAGATTGTTTCAAACGGGAGAAGTATTTTTTTCCCTTTTCCGTATCGGTCGATCTCGCTGTTATCCCTGGTATAAAGAACCACCTTATGACCGTGTTCCTTTAAAAGTGAAGCCTCTTTTTTAGCAACGATATCTTCACCTCCGGGAATCCGGTATCTGTTGTGAACGATCAGTATGGTCTGTTTCTTCATACGGCTGTTAGATCTCCCTTTGTCCGTACACAAATGGTCTTTCCGGGCTTACTTATCCCCGATCGGCTTCTATACTCAATTATACACTCCAAGGCAGGTTTTATCATCCTACTTCCAGTATGGTCCATACTCCACTTTACCGGCTTCCCCCGGGCGTTCCTCTACCGGATAGATCCAGTGTTCATTGTAATACGGCTTTACATAGGTATCCATCTTATCCGGACCACCCCAGCGCGATCCATCCCATCGCCTGCCCATGATACCGAAGAGGATCTGCAGTACACCGCCCATGTGGATGGCCTGTTTTCCCGCCTTTTTGATCTCGGCAGCCAGAGGGAATCCATAGGCACCGCAGCCTAACAGGGCCACATCAAAATCCTCCGCCAAAATTTCCTTCTTCATAAAATCCAATGCTTCGAACCATGTAGCAAAGCGTTCATCCCTTAAATCTCCGATCGTTAACAGTGATCGGAAGACCTTTATATCCATCTCCGGCAAAAGTCCCGAATTGCCAAAGAGCAATTCTCTTTTCTCGTACTGTATCCTGACGGAGTCGGCAAAGGGTGTTACCACCAGCACTTTCTTACCGGCCAGCGCTTTGGACCAGGGGTCTTTTAAGCTGCATACATGATACAGATCAAAATTTTCGGAAAGAACCGCGCCTTTATGCATATAATGATCAACAAAATAATCTTCGCACAGATCCCCGGACCTGCCCAGGATATCACACTGCTTCAACGCGTCTATTTGTACGCGCAAAAATTCCTCCCCCAGCAAAATATCATTGGGAAAAAATCCCGCGCAGTTATATAAGTTGTTCATGGTAAGTTCGTACTTGTTTTTTTTACCAAACTCGTACATGCGCATAACTGCCAGTTCAAAAAGTCCTATGCGCCCGGCCATAAATGGCTTCCCGGAATGAAGCGCCTCGATGACCTTCTTCGATGCCGTCTCGTTATCAAGCGTAGGACACTTTGCATAGCCCGTGTGATCGTACCACCATTTCACCTTTTTCCGCAAGGTATACTTCACCGCATACCAAAACCATACCGCTTTTGACGCCATCCGGTCTTTCCTCACTTTACATATTCGCCGTTTAGAGACGCTCTCCTAATCTCTACCATTATACTCTTCCGCAGCACTTTTATCAAAAACTATATTTGAAGCTTGGGGAGAAAAAACGGCAAAAACGGGAGCCGTCGCTTGACAGCCCCCGCGGGTGTGTTTCTTGGTGTGCTGTGGCAGGTTGTGTTTTGAGTGTGTTCCGGATTCTTCCCAGGGAGATTCTTCCCGGCCGGAAATCTTCACGTCACATGTCACACGATCACGATATACGCGAAGTAGGCCACGTAGCAGCCCAACAACAGAAAACCTGCCCAACGGTTTAACTTGTGATCCTTTATGGTGCATAACCAGGTGATCACGATCGCAGCGAATGCGATCACTGCGTCAAAGATGAAGTTCGACGCAAAATTGATGGGGATGATCAGTGAGCTCGTCCCGATAACAAAAAGGATGTTAAAGATATTGCTGCCAACGATATTTCCGATCGCGATATCCGCATTACCCTTTCGGGCCGCGGTAACGGAGGTAAAGAGTTCCGGCAGCGACGTACCGAGTGCCACGATCGTCAAACCTATAAAACGCTCGCTCATTCCAAAGGTTCTGGCGATGGCGCTGGCCGAATCAACCGCCAGGTCACTTCCGAATACGATCATGGGGATTCCGATGATCGTCATTACGATCGCCTTCCACAGAACCACCGGTTTGGAGTTTTCACCCTCCGGCTCCGGCTTTTTCTTTGCCGAGATGAAAAGATATGTAAGATAAGCGATAAAGAATACCCATAATACAGCGCCGTCCGTACGTCCCACCACGCCGTCGATCGCCCCCAAAAGAGGGAATACAACGGAGATCAGTATTAAAAAGGGCATCTCGATCTTTACGGTAGACGGCTTAACGGCAATCGGAACGATCGCTGTCGCAAGCCCCAGGATCACGAGCACATTCATGATGTTGCTTCCGAGAACGTTACCGATGGATATATCGGCGCTTCCCTTGACCGCACCCGCGATACTGACCGCAGCCTCCGGAGCCGATGTCCCCATCGCCACGATCGTAAGCCCGATCACCAGCTCGGGGATCCCGAACTTCTTGGCGATGCCCGAAGCACCCTCCACGAAGATATCCGCTCCTTTTACCAGGAGGACAAAGCCCAGCACCAGTAAAAATACCTGTAAGATCGGAAGAGCGTCGTGTAGGGAAAGAGTGTAGATCTCGGTG
>CALDIE010000295.1 GCA_937901625.1 uncultured Lachnospiraceae bacterium | reverse complement strand
TCGGTTCGATCGGGCAGGATAACCTCATCGCTCATATCGAGCCCAAGGCACACATCACGGGTATCAGCGTGAGGGCAGGTGCCGGGGACTTAAAGCGAGGGACGGTGTTATACAGAACCGCAGACGGAAGCTACGATGTGTACGGCGGGTCTACTACCACAACGGCTGGAAGCATCACCGTGGGAAATGTGGCAACGGCAGACGTATCCTACACGATGGCTACCACCACGCTTGCTACGGAAGCCGCTGCACTTGCTACGGCGATCGGGGCAGCGACGGGCGCATTATATACCGCAGCCTATTCGAGCGGTACGCTTACCCTTACGGCAGTAGATAAAGGTGCAGTCGCAAAGGCTCCTACTTTTACGGACATTAACTCAGGTCTTACGATCGGAACCGTTACGGAGGCTACGGCAGGGGATGAGAACACGGAGGCAGTGTATACCGTAGCGCTTTCCGGGACGCCTGATGCAGGCGGCGAGGTCATATCACCGGAGCCCTCCATCATCCTGACAGAGGATACGGACGCAAGCAGCACTCAGGCTACGGCGGTGGGCTACCGTTCGGGGTGCTTTAACCGTAACGCGCTTATCTTTGCTGATGATTACACGATAACAGATGCTGATGTTGATACCCTGCGTAAGTTTGGTATTATCCTCAGCGATTTCTTAGATTAAAGGAGGAAGACATGGATATCTACAGCACTTATTATATGATGGCTGCTTTAGAGGAGATGCCTTTGGAGCATAACTTCTTTAAGCAGCGTTATTTCCCCACGAACCAGGCGATGGACATCTTTGGGACATCCTTTGTTCTGGCGGACTATAAGGAGAACACCTTAAAGCGTGCGCCTTTTGTACTTCCGCGCGTGGGGGCGTTACCCGTTGGTCGTGAAGGTTTCAGTACGGCTACCTTAGAGCCTGCTAATATCGCGATCAGCAAACCTCTTACCGTAGATCAGCTTAATAACAGAGGGTTTGGTGAGAGCCTGCTCTCTACGGCTACACCTGCGGACAGGGCACGTCGTTTACTTATGGGAGACCTTGCAGACCTTAACGCAAGGATCTCGCGTACCGAGGAAATCCTCGCCGTACAGACGATGCTTAATAACGGATGCACGATGCTCCATAGAACCGACGACCCGGATGTCTACGAAGAGGTCGGGGCGAAGTTCTACGATGGGGATAATAACCCGGCAGAGTTTACGCCTGCAAGCAACTGGACGCACAGCACCTATGATTCTGACGACCATGCCTGGACTCCGGGCAACTGGTACGAGGATATGTGCTCCATGATCCAGATGCTGACGAAGAAGGGGCGTCCGGTGAGGGATGTGCTCGTATCACCCGATGTCGGAGACTTCCTGATGGAGGACGGCTGGGTGCTTGCCATGCTGGATAACCGTCGTGTCGAGATGGGGCATATCGCTCCGCAGGAAATCTGTGAGTATATGTATCAGGTCTGCTCCATTAACTTTAAAGGCAGAGTACTTCCCATCATTGTGGATGACGGGACCTACGAAGAGAACGGGCAGGACGTTCCGTACTTACCTAACGGCACGGTCATCATCACGGCTCCCGGATGCGGACGCGGTCTTTACGGCGCGGTCACCCAGATGACCACATCCGGTCAGTGGGAGACGGTGGCAGGAACAAGAATTCCGCTCCATATCTTTACCGTGCGTCCGCCTGCAAACGAGACGCAGGTAACATCCAGACCGCTCTTTGTACCGAACAGGCCGAATCCCTGGGTGGTAGCAAAGAACGTATTCGGAGAGGAGGAGTAACATGATAAGACTTATCACAGGCGTAACGCGGGTTGGCTCCCGCGTTTATCGCCCGGAGAGCGGAGCGTTTGAAGCGGGAAAGGAAGTGGAGGCTAATCTTGTGAAGCGTGGCGTCGCTAAATACGTGAATGCTACCGACACTAATGTCGGCAACATCGAGGCTCCTGCGGAAGGGACTCCCGTCATTGCTGCAGAGGCTCCGTCCGATGCTCCCGATATCAAGGCAGAGGCTCCGACAAAGAAGCCTGCGGCAAAGAAGCCTGCGGGTAAGAAGTCGTGAGTGCGTTCAAGGATATGGTGGCAGCCGATGTGCATGGGGTGTTCCTAAATCTTGACGAGTTTTCCGACATCCACAACGTGAATGGCACAGATATGCCCGTCCAGATCGACAACAACGAGCAGATCGAACGGCAGAAGCGGCAGACGGAGGTTGCCGAGGGTGTATTCGTAAACCAGAAGCTGATCTACGTTTCATCCTCGGACTTCGGTCCCCTGCCGCGTATCGAGTCGATCTTAAAGCTGGACGGTAAGACATACCGTGTGGTAGATGCCGTGGGCGAGGATGGAATCTACTCCATCACCATCGAAGCGAACAGGGGGCGGTGATATGTATGTCGAGGTAGATCAGGCGGATATCAGGCGCATCACGAAGGCGCTTCATAATGCCGAGAAGGCTCCGCAGAAACTTAAGAACGCCATAAACCGAACGGCCACGCAGGCTATGAAGATGGTTAAGGCGGGGCGCTCTGCAGGCTACACGGTTAAAGCCGGACGATTCAATCAGGACATCAAACTATACCGTGCATCGGCTGGAAGGCTTGATGCCACGATTAAATCTCACGGACGCCCGCCTACGATTAAGAGCTTTAAGACATCCGCTCCGAAGTCAGGCGGCAGAGCAGACATCGTAAAGACGGGGCTAAAGCAGATCGCTCCCAGGGGCGGTGGCAAAGCCTTTATCGGTCCCGGCGGTAAGATCGCGGGGCTTATGGTAAAGCGTGAGGGCAAGGCGAGGGATTCCATCAAGGTCCTTCACGGCCCAAGCGTACCAAAGATGGTGGAGAAAATCTACAAGGGTGAGCGCGGCGGTCAGGGCGACATGGAATCTAAGGTCCGTGAGCGCCTGCATAAGGAAATCATGGCGGAGGTTGCAAAGCTATTATGACATTTCGGAATTTGGAGGATGCGCTGCTTAAGGAAGTGGGCGTCATCCTAAAGGATATGCAAAGCCTTACGGCAGACGACAATAAGTCCGTCGGCTTTCACGGCTACTTGCACGAGCTTCCCATCATGAAAAGCGATGAGGATGACGAGGAGAAGCTTTTCCCCTTTTATATCATCCGCATTGCGGAAGGGACTACGGCAGATGATAACGACTGCTGGCATGTTTCGGCAGATATCATCTTAGGAGTCCACGAGATGGAGTCAGGTGGGCATCAGCATATCCTTACAGCGATACAAAGGATAGTAGACAGGTTTGCGTCGGTCCCTGCTTTAGGGGCGTTTCGTGCAGACCAGAACATGACATGGCAGGCAGGTGATGAAGATACCTATCCGTATTATTACGGGGCGGTTTCCATCACCTTTTCCGTGCCAAAAGCAAATAGGAGGTCAGTCTATGGCTAAAAGATCACAGGCGGCAAGAACCTCTGGGGAACAAGCTGCGTCAGGTAAGAATAATCCTGCTCCGGCAAGAACCTCGGAGGAACAAAACGCGTCGGGGAAGAATAATCCTGCGGCGAGGGGAACATCAAAGGACAGAAAACGGGCGGCTATAAAAGATTCTGACCCGCTTATGTACGTGGGTCCTACCGTCACGGGCTTTGCCATTCAAAACCGGGTGTATTCAGAAATCCCGGCAGAGGCAAAGGAGAAGTTTACAGTTAATCCGCAGCTTAGGAACTTATTTATTCCCATAAGGGAGTATCCGAAGGCTAACCGGATGATCAGGGAAGGGACGGGCTACATCTACAGCGCGTTCCTTTCGGCACTTGACTTAAGGAGGTAAATCATGGCTAAGAATCATGGCGTATTTATTTACGAGGAGGCAACGGCTCTTACCGTACCGAAGGAGGCATCCCAGGCACTTGTGGTCGTAGGATGCGCTCCCGTCAATCTGGTTGACGAGCCGAAGGTAAATGTACCGGTGTTAGCTAATACCGCTACGGAGGCTATGCAGGAGCTTGGGTATTCCAAGGAGTTTAAGAAGTACGGGCTTTGCGCGGCCATGAATGTGACCGCAAACATGTATCCGGTCGCTCCCGTGGTATACATAAATGTCCTTGATCCTGCAAAGCATAAGAGGGCGCTTTCAGAGACGGTCGTGCCCGTTTCGGATATGCAGGCTACATTATCACAGACCGGGGTATTAAAGACGAATCTTACGGTAAAGGTTCCGTCTACCACGGATCAGTATACGAAGGTGAGTGACCCTGACACCGGGGATAACCCTGCCACGGAGCATTGGTACGAGAAGGGAACGGGTGTCTATACGCCGTCAGAGGATACGTATCCTGATGGTGAAAAGACTTACTGCTCTCTTACTCCCGAGACGCATATCGCAGATGGCACGGAGGACCCGGCGGCGCTTAACTGGTATACATTATCGGACGGCGTCTATACCGCATCGACCGCATCCAGCTGCTCTGCAAGCGATACGTTTTATTCGCTTACGGAGACCATCGTCACACCCGATACGGGAGATGATCCGCAGACAAACGGCTGGTATGTAAAGAGCGGTGATGACTACATCCTCTCTACGGATACACGGGTGATGGGCGGCACGGATTACTATGTGAAGTCTACCATAGACACACCCGTTACTTTAGTGGAGGATACGGATTATACGCTCTCATTTGATGATGACGGGTATCTTGTTATCACCCTTATCGTATCAAGCGACTACGCAGGTGCTACGGTGCTTTCCGTATCAGGCTATCAGCTTGACCCTGCGGCGATCACAAAGGACGACATCATCGGGTCGGTGGATGTCAGTACGGGTAAAGAAAGCGGCATGGAAGTCATCCGCCAGATATATCCGAAGCTTGGCATTATTCCCGGCATCCTTATCGCACCTTACTGGTCGCAGGTTCCGGAGGTGGGTATCGCGCTCTCTGCAAAGGCAGCGAACATCAACGGGGTGTTTAAGGCTATGGCGTATCTGGACATCGATACTACCCTGGCTACGAAATATACGGACGTTAAGACGGTGAAGGAGTCCAGCGGTTTCACATCCGAATTCTGCGTACCCTGCTGGCCGGAAGTGGTGGTAGGTTCTACGCAGTATCCGTACTCCATCGTAGCGGCGGCGCGCACTCTCTACGAGGATGCGGATAACGAAGGGATACCGTCAAGGAGCCCGTCTAATATCTCCCTTTCCATCACGGGGCTTGCGCTCTCTGACGGGACGGAGGTTATGCTCGATCAGGATCAGGCAACGACCGTGGATCAGTACGGATGCATGACGGCGGTTAACCTTAACGGCTTTAAGATGTGGGGCGACTATACGGGCGCGTATCCGTCAAGCAGCGATGCAAAGGATATCTGGATTTCCGTCCGTCGCATGTTTAGCTGGCAGGGTA
>CALDIE010000294.1 GCA_937901625.1 uncultured Lachnospiraceae bacterium | reverse complement strand
TGGCCTGCGAATAGTAGGCCGCCAGGGTCGCCGCTTCCTCATACGCAAGATCCGTCGGCTCTTTTCCGTCGGTTTTAAGGATCACATGAGATCCCGGCACCTTCTTAGCATGGAACCACCAGTCTCCGCCGGTCGCCAACTTAAAGGTCAGTTCCTCGTTCTGGTAATTATTCTTTCCGACATAGATATCGTATCCGTCCGTACTTATGTAATGCAGCGGTTTGGACTTGATCTTTTCCTTCCGCTCGCCCTGCTTTCCTTTCAGATACCCGTACTCGATCATTTCCATTCGGATCTGCTTTAAATCTTCTTCCTTTACCGCGATGTCCAAAGATGTCTGAATGCTCTTAAGGTGCTCCAATTCTGCGGCTGATTCCACTGTTAAATGACCGAGTGCCTCAGCCGTCCTTTTCAGTTTTCCATACTTGTCAAAATACTTTACCGCATTTTCCTGTGCGGAAAGCATCGGATCCAGAGGGATTTTTACCTGTTCATTCTTATAATAATCAAAAACCTCGCATTCCTTTTCCCCCGCAGCAATGCCATATCCGTACGCCTGTAGCAATTCTCCGTAGACGCGGTATTTTTCCTTCTTTTCCGTATCTTTTAACTGTTTTTCCTGAAGCTCTAACTTTTTTCCGATCCTTTCTATGGCCGTCTGGACGACTTTTCTTAAGTCAGCCGAGCGCTGGCGTATCCTGACCACCCTGTTTTTTTCGGCATAAAAGGTGTACAGGAGCTCGGATATGCTCTCAAATTGTTTTTTCTCCGGCAGTATCCCCGTATCAATAGCCGCGTATTCTCCCGGCACCGGATCGCCGAAATGGTCTTTTTCATAGTAGATACAGGGCGAAAACTCTCCCGCCTTGACCTTATACATCACGCCCGAAAAACTCTCCCACAGGCGCAGTCTCGCCTCGACATCCAGGGATGCCACATCCTGCCCGTTATCCACGCCCGAGAGGCGAACGATCTCATTGGCCATCTGTGGCGAAATACCTGTGTAGAGCCCCACCAGCATTCCGGCTACCTCTCCATTCTTTCCTTCGGTATTCAGGAAGTCTTCTTTCGTAGCAAAAAGGGGATTTTCCTTTTTTCTGGTTTCCGGCACAAAATACTCTCTTCCGGGCAGTACCTCTCTAACGGAACTGACCATCGAGGAGATATGTTTAATGCTGTCTACGATCTTCTCTTCATCATCTAAAAGGATAATGTTACTGTGTTTTCCCATGATCTCCACCACCAGTGTGTGTTCACAGGGGTCTCCCAGTTCATTCAGATGTTCCAGTCGGATGCGTAAGATCCTCTCCATCCCGGGCTGTGTCACCGATACGATCCTCGCGTTTTGCAGGTGCTTTCGAAGCAGCATGCAGAAGTTCGGTGCCGTCAGCGGGCTCTGCTTATTCTCCTGCGTCAGGTACACCAGCGGAAGGGACGCATCCGCCGACAAAAAGAGCCTGTGCTGCCCCTGCTGCGTCTTGATCGTCATGATCAGCTCATCCGCCTCCGGCTGGGCAATCTTATATCCCCTCCCCCCTGCAATCCTCCTATTCAACTCGGCACACACCGCCGCCACCGTTATTCCGTCAAACGCCATCTTCCCCTCCTCTGTTGTTGTGACACAGGGACGTACCTACTGTCACGTTTTTTCGCTGCGTGACACAGGGACGTACCAACTGTCACATTTTTCGCTGTACCATTTTTCGCTGCCCCGTTTTTCGCTGTACCGCCGCTATTTCCTCTATGTTGACACAGAGTTCCGCAGCATGAATACCTTCCCTGACACAGGGACGTACCTACTGTCATGTTTTTCGTGCCTCGGTTTTCGCTGTACCGCCGCTATTTCCTCTATATTGACGCAGAGTTCCGCAGCATGGATGCCTACCCTACATTGACGCAAGGCTCCGCAGCATGAGTGCCTGCTCCTATATTGACGCAGGGCTCCGCATCATGAAAGCCTTCCCTTGCTGTACTGCGACACCGAAACCTACCTGCTGTCATGTTTTTTACAAACGAATGTGAATTTGCGCGATCATTATTCAACTCCCGCAAGCCACGGGTTATTCCCGCGGTCAAACCTTTGCAAACGCGATCCCGATGCAGTCATCACACGTTACCGACACAGCCGCATGACATCCATTCATCCGCGCCAACATTTATTTATTTTTTCCGGTCTGTCCACAATCCTTTTAATTTGGATTGAGTTACATAACAAGTATAATACAATTTGGCGAACTTGTCAGTTGCTACGCTCGAACATGATCGACATTGCTACGCTCACACATGATTTCCTGTTTTCTCGAATTGCCGTCGGAGCATAGTTCTTCCTCCTTATCCAGAGATATATCATATATTCTATGATAACCTCTCTTTTTCTGCTCCCTTCTTACAGCCGCTGAATAACGCCGCGGCTGATTCCGGTCAAGCGTTCAATCTGTCGAACACTCAGTCCTTCCTCTTTGAATCTTTTGATCATATGATCCCTGTCTTTTCGTCCCAGTCCCCTCATTCTCGTGACAATCCCGCCACCGGAATCATTTGAGGTTCTCTCTGTCTCATCCTCCCCTTTCATACATTCGCCGTCCCGGATTCTGTATGCCTCCAAATCCAGCATTTGAATGATCATCTCCCTTGCGGATTGATCCGAAAGTAATCGCGGTTTGCTTATTTCGAGGCATTCTGTTTCATCTTTCGCTTTACTGTATTGAATAAACGCTTCTTTTCCGCCAAACATATCCAGCACTTTTTTCGTCGATACCAAGTCGCCGACGCTCATATATTCCCTCCAACTGCTCCAGCGATACTGCTCTCTTGGGCAAATTCCGGCTTTGGGCGGGTTATTGTGAATGTAGCGGATCACCGTAAACAAATATGCCTCGTTTTCTATCGGTTCGCTCATAAAACGGTTCTGAAACAAATGCCCCACCCTTTCATACTTCTTGTTATAGTAGGTGGCGTAACTGGTAAAAATCCTTTTCATGATATTCGACAATCCTCTTTCAGCGCAAAGCAGCAAATGAATGTGGTTCTCCATAAGGCAATAGGCGATCACCTCAAACCTTTCTTCCGTTTTGCATTTTTCAATCGTTTTAAGGATCTGCAGGTAATCCTCTTCCTGCTCAAATAAGATCTGGTGCCCGATCCCCCTTGCCACAACATGATAATAACCGCTGGACGCAAATTTTCTCGCTTCTCTGGGCATAGTAAAAATTCTCCTTTCCTAAAGTCTTTGTTATTTTTCCGAAAGTAAGACGCGCAAC
>CALDIE010000293.1 GCA_937901625.1 uncultured Lachnospiraceae bacterium | reverse complement strand
ACAATCCCGCACACAAAAAGGCATACAGGCTGCTTTGACCCGCACCGAAATTATCCAGATAGACCGGCCATGATTTCATCCATCTATCCACTCCGAAATTTGCCAGGCACCAGGCGTCATATGCCATCCCGGCTTCATCAATATGCAATCCCATGGGCAGGGTGCTCAGCTTCCATAACCTTGTAAACAAAAAGCAGATACCCACCAGTATCATCGCGCATCGGTATATGAAATTTCGATGCTCCGCAAAAAAATTTCTCACTTCTTATTTCCTCATATTTTTAGCTCATTTTTCCATCTCGTTCAACTGTTTTTTCAACTCCAGCATCTTGTCGCGCAGCTCTGCCGCCGCTTCGAAGTTCAGGTCCGCTGCCGCCCGCTGCATCTTCTTCTGCACCTCACCGATCAGCTTCTCGATCTCCTGTCTGCTCATGGACTCCGGATCCTTCTCCATCGTCTCTTCCGCCTCCGCGATCGCCTTGCTGATCGAAATCTGATCCCGCACCGCCTTTTTGATCGTGGTCGGCGTGATGTTGTGCTCCTCGTTGTAACGTTGCTGGATCTCTCGTCTTCTTGCGGTCTCATCGATACAGATCCTCATGGAGTCCGTCATCGAATCCGCGTACATGATCACGTGTCCCTCGCAGTTACGGGCAGCTCTTCCGACTGTCTGGATCAGTGATGTCGCCGATCGCAAGAACCCTTCCTTATCGGCATCCAGTATAGCCACCAGTGTCACTTCCGGTATATCCAGTCCCTCTCTTAACAGATTGATACCCACCAGAACATCAAAGACATCCAGCCTGAGGTCTCTTATGATCTTGCTTCTTTCGAGAGTATCGATATCCGAATGCAGGTATTTTACCCTGATCCCGATCTCGTGAAGATAATCCGTCAGGTCCTCCGCCATACGCTTCGTAAGCGTCGTTATCATGATCTTGTTCTTCTTTGCCGTTTCCTTCCGGATCTCACCTACAAGATCGTCGATCTGCCCTTCCACCGGGCGGACGCTGATCTCCGGATCGAGCAGTCCCGTCGGACGGATCACCTGCTCCACCCGTAAGAGCTCATGCTCCGCTTCATATTTGGACGGTGTTGCCGATACAAAGAGCATCTGATCGATCCGTTCCTCAAACTCTCTGAAATTCAACGGCCGGTTATCAAGCGCCGACGGAAGTCTGAAACCGTAATCCACCAGAGTCTGTTTTCTGGAACGGTCTCCGAAAAACATGCCCCTGATCTGGGGAATCGTCATATGAGACTCATCCACGATCATCAAAAACTCATCTTTAAAGAAATCCAGCAGACAATGCGGCGGCATGCCGGCCGGCATACCCGTCAAATGCCTGGAGTAGTTTTCGATGCCTCCGCAGATTCCCGTCTCCCTTAACATCTCCACATCAAACGCTGTCCTCTCAAAGATCCTCTGCGCTTCAATGAGTTTATCCTGCTTTTTGAAGTATTCCACCCGCTCTCTGGCTTCTGCCTCTATCGCCTTGCAGGCAGCCTCCATTTTATCCGGTGCCACTACATAATGAGATGCGGGAAAGATACTGATATGCTGCAGAGAACACAACGCCTTTCTTGTCACGGGATCCACCTGCGTGATCCGGTCGATCTCGTCTCCGAAAAATTCCACACGGATAATATGATCACTGTTCTCTGCCGGATGGATCTCCAGAACATCCCCTTTCAGGCGGAAAGATCCTCTGTTTAAGTCCATGTCGTTTCTCTCATACTGAATGGCCAAAAGCTCCCGGATCACATCCTCCGGCGATTTTTCCATTCCGGGACGCAGCGATACGATCAGATCCAGGTAATCCTCCGGGCTGCCCAGTCCGTAAATACAGGATACGCTGGCTACCACGATCACGTCTTTCCTCTCCGTTAAGGCCGCTGTCGCCGAAAGCCGGAGCCGGTCGATATCGTCATTGGTACTCGAATCCTTTTCAATATAGGTATCGGTAGAAGGGACATACGCCTCCGGCTGGTAATAATCATAGTACGACACAAAGTATTCTACCGCGTTTTCCGGGAAGAATTCTTTAAACTCACCGTAGAGCTGCGCGGCCAGCGTCTTGTTATGCGCAAGCACCAGTGTCGGACGGTTTAACTGCGCAATCACATTGGCCATGGTAAAGGTTTTACCGGAACCCGTGACACCCAACAGCGTCTGAAACTGATTTCCCTTTCGAAATCCATCCACAAGCGCTTCGATCGCCTGCGGCTGGTCTCCCGTTGGCTTATATTCCGAATGAAGCCTAAATTCCATCTGTCCAACACCTCATCATTTCCCCGAAAATCTACGGTCGATATCTGCAAAAAAAACAAAAATGGCATACCAACGAGTAGTATACCATTTTTTTACCATTTGTCCATGTTTTCAGGGAACATTTGTTCGTTTTTCGTGTTTTACATTTTATGATGTTGGTGGCACAAAAACCTCGACAAAGTTACTTCCGGACATTTCCAAGGATCTCTTCAATACGCTGTATCTCTTCTTCGCTGAACGTAAGATTCTCCAACGCCTTCACATTGTCTTTAATCTGCTCTGTCCTGCTGGCTCCCACCAGCACCGTTGTGATCGCCGGATTATGCAGGATCCAGGCGATTGCCATCTGCGAAAGTTTCTGTCCGCGCGATGCGGCAATCTCATTTAACGCGTTCAGCCTCGTAACCATCTCGTCCGTTAACTCCCGGCCGATCCAGGTATTACCTTTACCCACACGGGAATCCGCAGGAACCCCTTTTAAATAACGATCCGTCAGAAAACCCTGATACAGCGGCGAAAAGACGGAGATTCCAACACCGTTTTCTTTTGCCCATACATCCAGTCCATCCTCTTCGATCCAGCGGTTCAGCATGGAATACGAGGGCTGATTGACTATAAAGGGAGTCTTTAATTCCTTAAAGATCGACTCGATCTCTTTTGTCTGCTCTCTGTTGTAATTGGACACGCCCACATACAGAGCCTTTCCCTGCCGGACAACCTGATCCAAGGCAAGCGCCGTCTCCTCCAAAGGCGTATTCGGATCAAAGACATGATGATAATAAATATCAACATACTCCAGACCCATGCGTTTTAAACTCTGATCCAGGGACGCCACCAGATACTTCCGGCATCCGTTCCTGTCCCCGTAAGGTCCGTCCCACATCTCGTATCCGGCCTTGGTGGATATGCAGAGTTCATCCCTGTATGCTCTGAGTCCCCGATCAAGGATCCGGCCGAAATTCTCTTCCGCCGATCCGTTGTACGGATGGCCGTAATTGTTGGCCAGGTCAAAGTGTGTGATACCAAGATCAAACGCCGTACGACACATCTCTTCGGCGTTGGCAAACACCGAACCGTAGCCGAAATTCTGCCACAATCCCAGAGAGATCGCGGGAAGACGCAGACCGCTGTTTCCGCACCTGCGGTAGTTCATTTTCTCATATCTCTTCTCATCCGCCATGTACATTTTCAAATTCTCCTTTGTTTAATCTGCTGCCCCTCAAAAAACACTCCGCTGCATATTTTTTACTGCCCGTTGATCCTCCCGGCGATCACTTCCTGTGCCTTTTCCAGCTGGTTATCGAATCCCTCACTCAGATATGCTTCCACATCCAGCTCGATCTCCACATCCGGTGAAATGCCGCATTCGTGAATATCATTTCCAAGCGGCGTATAGTAATGGCTTACGGTAAGCTTTACCGCCGAATTATCCACTAACGGTACCACTCTCTGAACGATACCTTTTCCGAAGGTCGTCGTTCCTACCAGTGTACCGACGCCGTAATCCTTGATCGCTCCGGAGAGGATCTCAGCCGCGCTGGCACTGTTGCCGTTTACAAGAACCACCATCGGAACCTCGATCTCATGCTCCCCGTCGCAATCGTACTCATCCCTTTCGCCGTACTTATCTTCCGTATAAACGATCAATCCCTTGGGAAGGATCTGTTTTCCGATCTCGACCGCGCTGTAGAGCAGACCTCCCGGATTATCTCTTAAGTCGACGATAAGTCCCTTCATACCGGAGCCCTTCGCCTCCGCATAGGCTTCCGCGAACTGATCCGGCGTTACCTCCGCGAACTGGTAAATGGCGATATAGGCAATATCATTCTCCAGCATCCTGTATTCTACTGTCGGTGTTTCCACCTTTCTGCGCACAATATCATACTCCAGGTATTCATTGTCGCGGTAGATCGTCAGATGGACCGTCGTTCCTTCTTCTCCCTTGATCAGAGCTACCGCATCCGATAATTCCATTCCGTGAAGACTGGTATCCCCGGCCTTTACTATATAGTCCATCGGCATCAGTCCGGCTTCCTCCGCCGGCGTATTTTCGATGATCCTGGTGATCATAGGATACTTTGTCTCCGTATCGAGCGTTAAATAGGCGCCTATTCCGTAATATGTTCCGCTGGAGTCCTCCATCATCTCCATCAGCTCTTCCGCGGTATAATACCTGGCGTACGGATCGTCGATCGAATCGATCATCCCGCGGTATACCCCGTCGGCAATGATATCATTGCTTACGGAATCCACATAGTAGTAATCGATCACACTTTCTACTTCCAGCATCTTAAGGAGAACGTCATCCTCCTCGATCAGGTAACCGTCATCCGCGCCGTATCCGCGAAGGGGATAATCGTTCAGGAGATCCATCTTATCCGATACTTCCTCCGTCAGATACGTCTGTGAATCTTTGGCCGTCGTTCCTTTTATGATCTTTATTCCCATCACTATGCCGAAGATCACCATGGCGATGATGGCACAGGTACAAAAGCCGATCCAAAAGGTCAGCCAGAATGTTTCTCTTTCTTTCTTTGATCTGTTACTGCTCATTCCTGTCTACTCCTCTGCGCAAAGGCCCTGTCTGCGCATTCACTGCCTATCCGATGTATGACATCGGATCGACATAATTGCCATTCAGCCGCACGCTGAAATGCAGGTGATTACCGGTACTGCGTCCGGTCGTTCCGACCGCGGCAATCTTCTGTCCTCTGGTTACCGTAGCCCCCTTGGAAACATACAAAGCCGAAGCATGCATGTAAATCGTATACAAACCGTCACCATGATCGATCATGATATAGTTGCCCATACTGGAGGAATACGCTGCCGCAACCACCTTTCCGTCATAAGCAGCCAGGATCGGGGAACCGCCCGGTGCCGCCAGATCCACTCCGTTATGGAATTTCTGCACATGCAAGGTCGGATGCATACGCCATCCGTAATTATCCGAAATACGTGTATAATCCGGTGCCGGCCAGCAGAATACGCCGCCGTTGTAATGGATCCTTGTCGCCTCCGCCAGCTGCTCTTTCTCAGCGGCCACAGCGGCTTCCAGCGCAAGTATCTCACGATTTTGCGCGGCAATCTCCGCATCGTACTGGGAGATGACCTGCCGGGTATTGGCAATATCCGAATCATATGCGGAAATCTGCGCTTCCTTCTCGGCGATCAGCGCATTGACATTTTCCTGTTCTTCCTCCGCGACCTCTTTGGCCTCTTCCAGAACTTCCTGTTCCTGCTTTAACTCCTCACGGCAAAGTCTCGCATACTCTTCCACCAGCTGAAATTCTTCCAGCATTCTGCGGTCATAGCCAAGCACCGCTTCGATATACTCCGCCTTGTTCAACATATCGGAAAAGGAGTCTGCCAAAAGAAGTGTTTCAAGGTAGAACGCGTCTCCCTTTTCATACATAAGACGTATACGGATTTTCATCGCCTCGTACTGCGCCTCTTCCTCTTCCACAGCCCTTTCCAGCTCTTCCTCACTCTGACGGACCTCTTCTTCTTTTTTCGCTATCAGTTCTTTTAACTGATCGATGTTTGCCTGGATCTCCGCAACCTGCGCATCCAGCTCCGTGACATAGGCCGACAGCTCCGCCCTCTGCCCGTTTAAGCGGTCGATCATCGCCTGGAGATTACTTCTCCCTGAGACGAGCGCTGCCTTTTCATCCTGCAGCCCGTCGATCTGGTCTTCCTTATCACTGATACTGGCTTTCAGCTCATCGATGCTGGGGCTTTCATCCGCGTAACTGTGCGGTCCCCGAAAGGTCATCAGGCCAACTGCCAGAAGCGCCAAAACAAATCTGATTCCCTTTTTCTTCAAAATCTTCACTCCCACCAGAATTCCTTATACCTTTAAGTGTCTTCGTACCGTTACAAAACTTCCCAGAAATCCGATACCGATGCCTACCGCAAAAGAGATCGGCAACAGATAATGAAAGACCGTTCCTACCGGGAGGAAATTCAATACCGTCGCCAGGATCTGGAAACGGTTCAGCACATAATCGATCAACCTGTTATACAGGAAAAAGATGATCACCAGCGGGATCAACGCTCCCATCGCTCCGATCAGGATACCTTCTATAACGAACGGCGTTCGCACAAAAGCATCCGAGGCGCCGATATATTTCATGATCGTGATCTCTTCCTTCCTGTTGGAGATACCGATGATGACCGTGTTGGAGATCAGGAAAATGGATACTCCCAGCAGGATCAGGATGATACCCACCGAAACATAGGTGATAAGGGAATTCACTCCGCTTAAGGCATCCGCCGTGATATCGGAACGTCTTACCTTACGCACATCCGTGATATTCTCAAGGTAGGCAACCAGTTCTCCCTGCTTCGTTACATCATTTAAGTAGATCTGATAGTTAAAGGAATGCTCCAGCGGATTTTCGGGAAATCCGTCCGCGTATTCTCCGAGATACTCTTCCTTAAATCCTTCCCATGCTTCTTCGCCCGTTACGGCTACCGCTTCCTTGACAGCGGGGTGCCGGCGGATCAGATTGCCCAGTTCCGCAAAGCGCTCACTGGTAACGTCCTCGTTAAAGAAGACCGTTACCGATACCCCTTCCTCCGCCGTTTTTACCATATACTGAAGATTTATGATAATGGAATAACCGACGCCAAAAAGGAAAAGGCAGGCACTGATCGTGGCCACGGAAGCCAATGAGAACATCTTGTTCTTAAATGTATTTCGTATTCCCTGTCCAAGGACAAAGAAAAAAGTACTGATCTTCATCATCTTAGTCACCCCTCTCATCATCGCTGACAATAACGCCCTTGTCGATGCGGATAACGCGTCTGGGCATATCATCCACGACCTGATTATCATGGGTAACCACGATCACCGTCGTCCCCTCTTTGTTGATCTGATCCAAAAGAGTCATGATCTCGATGGTATTTTTCCGGTCGAGATTACCCGTCGGCTCATCTGCCAAAAGAATGGGCGGATGATTTACCAGAGCTCTGGCGATCGCCACTCTCTGCTGCTCTCCTCCGGAAAGTTCCGCGGGCATGGCATCGTACTTATTGGCCAGTCCTACCATCTGCAATACATTGGGAACATTCCTCTTCATCTCACGCTTCGGAACCTGCATGATCCGCTGGGCAAATGCCACATTTTCATAGACATCCCGATCCTCCAGAAGACGGAAATCCTGGAACACAACGCCCAGTGTCCGGCGGAGCTTGGGAATCTTCCTTCTCCACATGGAATCCACCTGAAATCCGTTCACCATGATCGTTCCCGAAGACGGCTTTAACTCACGCAAAAGCAAGCGGACCAGCGTAGATTTACCTGACCCGCTTTCTCCAACGATAAATACAAATTCACCTCTATGGATCGTGATATCGATATCTTTTAATGCCGGAATGCCTTTTCTGTAATACTTGCAGACGCCTTCCAGCGAGATGATCACATCATCCTTCGCGCCCTTGTCCTTTTTGCGCTTCTTCTTTCCCGATGAGGTTTTTTTCTCATCAATGCGTGTAGCCTTGAAACGCTCCTCCATCTCCTCCTGCGCCTGAATCCTGTGCTGGAGCTCCTCTTCACGGCGGCGTTCCCTTGCTTCCCTTATATCATCGTACTCCCGGAATTTCTTTTTGCGGCTGCGCTTTTCTCTCGCAATCTCGGCATATGCCGCGGTAACGTCATTTCCCACAAACGTATTCTCCGCGATACTCTCCTCAAAGGTATCGCCGATAATATCCTCGCCTTCCGGATATTCACGATAATCTTCATCTTCTGTCCGGCCGGTATACTCCTCCCCCTCCGGATACTCTGTTATATCCTCTTCCCCGATATACTCGTCCCCGACATACTCCTCTTCGATATAGTCATCTTCGGTATAGTCGTCTTCCGTATAATCGTCTTCCGTATAGTCTTCTTCCGTGTACTCGTCTTCTGTATAGTCGTCTTCCGTATAGTCTTCTTCCGTGTACTCGTCTTCCGTGTACTCGTCCTCCGTATACCCTTCCCCGACATACTCCTCTTCGGTATAATCGGTCCCGGTATACTCTTCTTTAGCAGTTTCCTCTTCTGCGGCTTCCTCTTCCGCGAGTTCCTCTTCCGTGGGCTCCGCTTCCGCAGGTTCTTCTTCCATGGGTTCTGCATCCTCGGGTTCCTCTTTAGCTTCCTCCGCGTACTCTTCTTCGGTCTTTTCTACCTGCTTCCCATTTTCCTTTGCGGGTTCGGACGCTTCCTTTCCGGAAACCGCCTCTCCCTTCTCTGCCTCCTCATGAGATTGTTCTTCCGCTTCTTTCCTCTCCTTTTTTAACTTTGCAATCGCGGCACGTACCTCCGCAGATTGACCAAGCAACTCTTTTCTAGCCACAACTCACTCCAAACCTTTCCGAAAGCGCCCGTCTGTCCTCTTAAAACTCCTGCGCTTCCATGTACTTCATATACTTTACTACCATTAACGCGATCTTGAAGGTGATCGCGTCCTCGAACACTCTGAGATCCAGATTGGTACTCTTCTCAAGCTTATCCAGGCGGTATACCAGGGTATTTCTGTGGATAAAGAGCTGTCTGGATGTCTCCGATACATTCAGGCTGTTCTCAAAGAACTTATTGATCGTTGTCAAAGTCTCCTCGTCGAAATCATCCGGATTCCTGCCGGCGAAGATTTCCTGGATAAACATCTTACATAGCGGCAGCGGGAGCTGATAGATCAGGCGACCGATCCCCAACTCACTGTACGGGATCACATCCTTCTCCTCAAAGAAGATCTTTCCTACATCCAGTGCCATCTTGGCTTCCTTGTAGGAACGGCTTACATCCTTGATCTCATCCACCGGCGTACCGTATGCCACCTTGACATTGTTGAGATTCTCACGATTTAAATAAGTAACGATCGAGCGGGCATACTTTTCCAGATCCTCTTCCGCCTGCTCATCCATCAGTTCCTTTACGATGATGACGCTGTTTTCGTCCACCGCCGTCACGATCTCTTTCGTACCGGTCAGGCCGATGCTGTTCTTAACCATATCCAGCGTATTCACATCCTTGCCGGACGACGTCTCAACGATCAGGACAACCCGCTTTAAATCGATCTGCAGATGCAGTTTCTTGGCGCGGCTGTAGATATCCACCAGAAGCAGATTATCCAAAAGAAGGTTCTTGATAAAGTTATCCTTATCAAAACGCTCCTTGTAAGCCACCAGAAGGCTCTGGATGTGGAATGTCGCCATCTTACCGATGGTATACGCATTCTCGCTGGCTCCCTGAACCACCATGATGTATTCAAGCTGCTGCTCATCAAAAATCTTAAAGAACTGACAATCCTTTAATTCCTGGCTGTCCGCAGCCGATTTAACGAAATTAACGATCGCCTCCTCGTAATTGTGACGCTCCGTCATCGTGGTGACCACGATTCTCCCCTCCGTATCCGTCACACAAAGCTCAACATGCGTAATACTTGTCAATCCGTCGATCGTACTCTGCAAAATCTGATTGGAAATCATACCCCACACTCCTTACTATTCTTCAGCCGCAGGAACCCCCGCTTCTGCATCTCTACTTTCACAGCCGCCAAAAAATGTGTACATTTTCTACAATGTCGGCCGCAAATAATTCAATAGTTTGGCTATAACATGAATCTATTTTAATATATTTACACAAATTATTCCATAGAAAAGTGTGATTTTTTTATGGATTTTTACGGTTTTTCTCTGGACTCGTACCGTTTCATTCTCAGATGCATCCGAAGGCGCTCAAAAAGCCCGTCCTCCCGCATCTTTTTCGGCTCCTTCCCCTTTTTCAGACTCTCCAGAGGAAGGGCCAGCCACAAGGATGCGTTGATATACTTTTTCCCTTCGAGCATCAGCTTTGCCTGCGTCTCACAGGGAAAGGCCGTGATCAAAAGCCCCGGCACCACATCGTTGATCTCGTTGTACAATCGATCCCGGCGTTCATAATCCTCCAGAATGTACTCCGCGCCGATCTCAACCGTCTCCTGCATCCCCCGGACATAGGTTTTCACCAGTTCCATCTGATCGGGCGTTTGCGCGGCGACCATGATCGCCTTTCCCGACCCGGCGGCATATTTAAAAACAAGTTCCAGAAAATCATGGATTTTCATGCTCCGGCTGTGCAGATTAAAGAAAGAACGGTTTTGCCCGTGCAGAAGTTCATACGAATCACAGACGGTAAGATCGAGGGATTCAATCCATTCTTTGAGAAGATGCTGGTCCGCAAAATCCAGAAAGATCCGCGGAAAGAGACAGGTCGCGGTACGGACCCGTCCTTCGTCCGAATACAGTTTTACCGCGTCAAGCGATTCCTTTAATGAATAATCCCGTATCTTTATCCCCAATACATCGATTTCTTTCATAACTACCCCCTTGCGACGGTTTTTTCCCCCCCGCCGCTTCCGGTATTGTCTACAGGATCCCGATCAGGTCAAGCACTACCAGCGCGATGCTGCATACCAGACCGATCACCAGAGCCACCGAAACCGCCTTGCCTTTTTCGGTCTTTCGTCTCTCCCAGACTCCCGTAAGATACGTCTCCCCAAACTCCCTCTTGGAGATGTAGATCAGCACACCGAGCGCCAATGCCACCGTAAAGACCGCCAGCAAGGTACCGATACCTATCATTCCGATATAGGCATCCACAACCGGCATATCAGCCATTTCCATCTGTGCCTGCTCCAGAAACTCCTCCGCGCCGGCAGAGGATTCCCAAAGGATCAAAAGGGAACTGCCCGCATTGATCGTAAAATGGGCAAAAAACGACGGCAGAACACTGCCTGTTGCTTCTCTGAGTAAGCCAAAAGCGATACCAATGGCAAAAGCATATAGTGCCTGGTTGACATTTCCGTGAAAGATCCCAAACAAAAATGCTGTCCAGAAGATTGCCTGCATGGCCGATCCGGACTTTCTGAATCCGGAATAGAGGATCCCTCGAAAGGTCAGCTCCTCCACCAGAGGCGCTATCACCGAGCTGAATAAAAATACCGCCACCGGTGAAATGTCTGAGATCGAGGTAAGGATATCCACGGCTTCATTATCCTGAAAGATCAATGTTGCGGCATTAAGCACCATTAATCCCGAAGTATTTTTGAAAGGCATAGCGGCTCTTACCGGATTGATGCTTGCGCTAAATTTAATGGCTTC
>CALDIE010000292.1 GCA_937901625.1 uncultured Lachnospiraceae bacterium | reverse complement strand
GATCTGAAAAGCGATCCCCAGATTGTAACCGATCTGTTCCAATATCTTTCTCTGATCCTCATCGCATCCGCCGATCACGCCGCCGATCACCAAAGCCGATTGCAAAAAGGCTGCCGTCTTATTCTCGTCGATAAAGAGGATTTCCTCCTCGCTTAACTTCCTTCCGATCTTTTCCGCTTCCACATCCACGACCTGTCCGCCGACCATGCCGAAGATCCCCGCCTTATCCGCAAAATACCGGAAAGCGTATATGTACTTTTCAAGATCCGCAAGCGGACGAAAACTCAACTCCCTCGAAATGATCTCATATGCATAGTTTAACAGAGCGTCCCCTGCCAGTACAGCCATTGCCTGGCCGTATTTTTTATGTGTGGTAGGCATATTCCGCCTCAGATCGTCATTATCGATCTCCGGAAGATCATCATGCACCAGGGAATAATTGTGCACGATCTCAAGCGCCGCCATGAAGGCTTCGACATCTTCTCCCTTACCGCCGCACATCTCACAGGCCGCCTGCATCATCACGGGACGAAGACGCTTTCCCCCGACCCGGACGCTGTAATCCATCGCCTCAAGGACGGTTTGCTGATACCCTTTTGCCTCGGGCATCCTGCTTAATACCACCTCATCGGCCTTCTCTGTTCGCCTTTTTAATTCCTCCGTAAATGTTCCCATTTTCATCCTTTCGGTCGCCGGTTTAACGCTTACTCTGTTTCTCCGTTTTCTCTGAGGATCTTTACCTGCTTTTCCACCTTATCCAACTGGACGTTACACTTTTTTAACAGGCGTACGCCTTCCTCATACAGAGAAAACGCCTCCTCCAAAGGAATATCCTCAGCACTAAGCTTCTTAACGCACTCCTCTAAGAGGTTAAAATTCTCCTCGAGTCCGACCTCTTCGTTTTTTTCATTTCTCACTTCCGCATTTATATCCGCCATTTTTATCTCCTTGTACTACCACGCATAGTTTTCAACCGGGTACTAAAGCCCCGGCCGGTCGTATATCGCCGACCTTTGTCACCACTTCGCCATCCTTTAGGGTAAGGATGATCTCTTCTCCGGTCCTCACATCCTCTACAGAGCAAAGACTCTTTCCCACCCCGTTTCTGGCATATACGTAACCGCCGCCCAGACGCTCTAACGGAGACCTGGCTTCCAGGCTTCCGCATAGGATTTCAAGGCGATGCCTTTTTAAGGTTACGATCCTCTCCATGGATTCATGTAACTTATCGGCGGAAAGTTCCAGTCGTTCTCGCTCTTTTCGCACTCTTTTTTCGGGTTCAAACTGTAAGAGGATCTGGTCGTATCTATCCCGTCTTACATGCGCTGCCTTTATATGCGCATCCATGTACATGTTAAGACGCTGTTTCTCATGTTCATAAACATCCCGGTAGTTTCCCATGCGATGTTCGGGAGAATACTTTGTTAAGATCTGCTCATAGCGATCCCGTAAGGCCTTTTCCTTAAGCAGATGATTATTCATCAACAGATCCAGACGCTTTTGGTATTCCTCCATCGCGCCTTCCAGATCGCTGATCTTTCTGACTGCCAGACCCGCCGCCGCGGTAGGCGTAGCCGCCCTTTGATCCGCCACAAAATCCGATATGGATACATCGATCTCATGTCCCACGGCAGAGATGATCGGCGTAGCGCAGTCAAAGATTGCCTGAGCCACCATCTCGGTATTAAAGGCTTCCAGATCTTCCTGTGATCCGCCGCCCCGGCCCACGATCATGACATCCACGCCGTATTTATCCAACGCCTGTATGCCTCTTACGATACTTAACGGAGCTCTTTCCCCCTGCACCTGCGCGGGATAGAGAATGATCTCCACATAAGGATTTCGCTCCTTTGCCGTTGAGATGATATCCCTGATGGCCGCTCCGCCAGCTGCCGTCACAACGCCGAGTCTGCGAACATAAAAAGGAATTGTTTGCTTATATTCCTCAGCAAACATTCCTCTTTCCTGAAGCTCTCTTTTTAATTTTTCAAAACGCTTGGCCTGCTCACCGATCCCTTCCTTTTCGATCTTGTAAGCATGGATGCTGAAAGTCCCGCCCTCTTTATACATCCGGATGGGACCCGTTACGATAACCTTTTGACCTTTCTCCATTGAAAAAGTGAGTGCTCCGGATCTGTCTGCCCAAAGCACTCCCTGTAATACGCAGTTGCCCTCTTTGAGTTGGAAATAGGTATCTCCCCTGTCCGTCGTGCGGATGCTCTTTAACTCACCCGAAACACAGACGCTTCCCAACACAAAATCCGTCTTAAACATGCGTTCAATGTATTCATTCAGTTTCGTAACCGTGTAAATTCTTCTATTGTCCACTGATTCCGCTCGCAAGCCTGGCCAGAACGCCGTTGACAAACTCCGGAGACTTTTCCGGTCCGAACTTCTTGGCCAGTTCCACTGCTTCGTTGATGGAGACCGCGATACTCGTCTCCTCCTCATAACGCATCTCGTACAGAGCCAATCTCAGGATCGTTAACTCGATTTTACCGATACGATCCGGACTCCACCCGGTGATCTTCTCCGCGATGTCCTTATCCAGCTCCGGAAGCACTTCAAGAATAGCAAACAGCTTTTTGCTCACTTCCTCCTTTACCGAAATCAGATCGTTCGCAAAGGCTTCCTTTTGCTTTTCCATCTCTACTCTGTGTTCAGGAGTATCCTCTGCCCAGAATTCCTTAGCCTCCAGATCCTCGATCCTGCCCTGCAATTTTCTCTCGAAAAAATATTCCACCTGCGCAGGCATGGATTCGAGATCCAGAAACTCAATTTCAAACAGGAGCTGGAAAACCTGCTCTCTGATACTTCTTTTTCCCATGACCTGCCCCTAATTCGATTTTACGGAAACTATGTGGATATTGACATCCGCCACAGTAAGACCTGTCATATTTTCGATCGCGCTCTTAACCTTTTCCTGCACAAGACGGCTTGTCTCGGGAATGCTGTAACCAAACTCAAAGATCAAAGACAGATGTACAGATACAACCTGATCAACGATCTCCACCTTAACGCCCTTTGTCAGGCTCTTCATCCCGATCTTACTCATCATCTCATTAGTGATGTTACCGATCAGGGCAGATACACCGTCCACTTCCGTGGCAGCAAGGGACGCGATCATAGCAACCACGTCATCCGCGATCTTAACCGATCCGATCTTGCTCGTTTCTATGTTTAATGCCGTTGTAGAATCCATATTTCCATCCTCCTGTACATTTTCAACATCAGTTGATTATATCAAATCAGATACCTGTTTTCAATCTTCCCCGTCAGGTTTGATATCACGCAGCCAGTCAAAGTTCTTCAGATCCTCGATAAATCCTTCAAGAATATAGAACTCGCCGTCATAGAAGTAGCCCAACTGATAAATTGTATCTATACGTGCCGTCGTACGCTTAAATACAACGCCGTCACTGTCGTATACCGTAATGGTAAATCCACCCTCAGGGAACTCTACCACAGCCGGAAGCGCAAAAGGCTCGATCTCATCGCCGACCGGAACCACCGCTGCGGCATCCGCGTCACATGCGTAGATCGTCTGTACGCCTTCGAGAAAGATATCCCCAATCTTGATGATCTCAAATCCGGTATCCGATGTACCGGTCTTAAGGATCTCCGATCCGGATTCCAGGGAAGGATTTGCCTCCGTCATGTACTCACCGGTCATCGTCTGGAACAGTATGATATCCATATCACAGTCTTCATCCCACTCCAGCTTTACGTACGCTTCATCACCCTTGATCTCCGGGA
>CALDIE010000291.1 GCA_937901625.1 uncultured Lachnospiraceae bacterium | reverse complement strand
GACTGGAGTTCAGACGTGTGCTCTTCCGATCTGTTGAAACGGCACAACGGCTTGGACGGTTAAATCTGCAACTCGGCCTGCGCTATGAGCATGTTGACAGCAAATATTTCAACGGAGGAATACAGCTGGACGAGCAGTCACGCATCTATGACAACTTGTTCCCTACAGCATCGCTGACCCTTACTATCAAAAAAGCGATACTCCAACTTAGTTATTCCAAGAAATATGAACGTCCACTATATTCCCAATTGAGCGGAACCGTTTCTTATGTCAATCGATATTTGTATCAAAGCGGAAATCCATTTTTGAAGTCGCAGTATAACGATAACGTTTCTTTCATGTTCCGCTACAACTGGTTGATTCTGATGGCTAATTATACACATACCGACAGTAAAATCATAGACGAATGCCTACAGTATGGCAATGATGCAACCATCACCTTACTGCGCAAAGGAAACTCTACGTCAACACTTCACAAATTCCAACTAATGGCAGTTGTTGCCCCTCACTTCGGAATATATTATCCTAATCTCATGGTAGGTGTCTTGGCACAAGATTACAAGATTAACTATCTCTCGGCAAGCAAGAAACTCAGCAAACCGATGTTTATTGTAAGATGGAACAATCTGCTGCGTTTCAAACAAGGTTATTTGGTCAATGTCGACATGAATTGGCGAGGAGCCGGCGATTCCGAAAATGTACATCTGGGACAAACGTGGTCATTGAATATGGGCATTACCAAGCAATACGGAAAGCACTAATTACATAGGCAGCAGCATGGGCTTTAGGGAACATGTATTTAATCTTAGCACATGAATCGATAAACCATTTTTCAATATCATGCTTCGCCAGAGCCTCCCGCTGCCGGGCCTCATTCTGCTCGACAGTGGATACGCGCACATATGCTACTCTCATAAATAACCCTCCACGAAAGAAATTCTGAATCTAAACGTCGTTTACGACGTGTAAAAACAAAAGAAAATCAACTTACTTTTTACCTGTATAACCCTACCGCCGGCAGTCAGCGCAGGGCATACCCTGTTTTGACTCGTGAGGCTGCCCATCGGAAATGGACAGCCTCATCATATCAGGGCTTCTTGAAAAGCCGCCCGACGCATATACAGGTTTCCATCTTTGCGTCTTCCACAGAGATGGTGGTCTTTCCTTTGGCTTCATAACCATCAAAAGCCGCAATCAGATTGTCCAGAACAGCCGTACCCAACAGGGAACAGGCTTCGTTGACCGCCGCTTTGCCGGCAGCCGCTGCACGGCTATATCCCTCAGCAAACCCGGCGACATATTCTTCACTGTACTCGTTAAGCATCTTTTTATCCTCCCTATATTTTCACCGATACGCACCGGATTCTTAACAACAGTTATTAGATTATACCCCATTCGAACTTTTTATGCCACACAAACTATCGGGCAAATGCTACAGTGAGCGTCAGATTATTTTTGTCGTTCACTATATTTGACCCTCGTATCATAAATTAATGACAAAGGAAGCACTTTCACGTATAGCACTTTCACATATAGCACTTTCCGCTATATTCAAAAGCATTCCTGATCCACTGTATATCTTCTTTATCTATAGCAATGACATCGTAGCGGATCTGTTTGTCAGCAGATACATGATTTTCCATGCGATACCAATCCGAGACGCGGCAGATGATCGCTATCTTTCTCCTGTCCACAGCTTCGGCTGCGACACCGCTTCTGTCGCCTTTTCTATACTTAACCTCAAAAAATACCAGGGTATCTCCATCCATACCGATCAGATCGATCTCACCGACCTTTGTCCTGTAATTATGCGCTACGATGCGCACACCATTAGCGGTAAGAAAACGGGCCGCCTCTTCTTCCAGACGACTCCCCAAAGCCCTTTTGTTAACTTTTTCCATATTCCTTTCCTTTTACACTCCCGCTCTCTGTCCCCCACGGCGGGAATCTTATACTTTTACGTAATTACCGATAAAACTTCTCCTGTGGATCGGCGTAGGTCCAAGCTCCTTTAATGCCCGGATGTGTTCCGGAGAGCCGTAGCCTTTATTTTGAGCAAATCCGTAGCCCGGAAAGATCCTGTCACACTCAACCATCAACCGGTCTCTTGTCACCTTGGCGACGATACTGGCCGCCGCAATGGATGCGCTCTTCGCATCCCCTTTGATGATCGGAACCTGACGGATCGTCACCTGCGGGATCGTTACCGCGTCGTTTAAGAGCAGATCCGGGGTAACGCAAAGCTTTGATATCGCCTCCCGCATGGCTTCATAGGTGGCCTGTAAAATATTGATCTCATCGATCCTCTCGGGTGAATTGAACCCGAGACCGACAGCGACCGCCTTTTCCATGATCACGTCATAAAGTTCTTCTCTCTTTTTTTCGGAGAGCTTTTTGGAGTCGTTAAGATACAGAATGTCGCAATCCTCCGGCAGGATCACGGCTCCCGCTACCACCGGACCGGCAAAGGGACCTCTCCCCACTTCATCGATCCCGCAGATCAATCCGCATGAAGCGTACTCCCGCTCATAAGCAAACATCTTACTCATTCTGTCCTTTTCCGCCTTAAGCGCATGAATCTTCTTTTGAACAGAACCGCACATCCGGGCAACGGCGCTCCGTTCGTCCGCCTCATAGGTATGATAAAAGGTCAGATAAGCGTCTTCCTCTTCCGGCAAAGCCGTATATTTTTCTTTAATCTCAGCTATCTTTTCCATCAGTCCCCAATCCTTCCAAATGAGCTAAAGGGATAAATCTTAAAGATCGCTCTTCCCAACAGTCTCTCCCGTTCGATCAGCCCGACGGCTACCGTTCGGCTGTCAGAAGAATGATTCCGGTTATCTCCCATGACAAAATACTGATCGTCTCCAAGGGTTATACCCCCATAGGCTATTCCGGGATCCAGGATCACCTCCGCGCCGTAGGACTCTTCCAGCAGCACTTCGTTAATATATATATTTCCGTTATCGTCAATCCTGACCGTCTCTCCGGGCAGTCCGATGATGCGCTTGATATAATAGGTCTCCTCCGTAATGTCAAAGGGGAATACAATAATATCGAAACGCTCCGGCTCGCGGAAGTGATAACTGATCTTATCCACCACAAGATTATCGCCGTCCATCAGGGTAGGCGCCATACTGCTGCCGACAACCACCGTCCGCTGCGCGACGAATTTGACAAACAATAGTGTAAGCGCGAATACAACCAGCAAAAAGATCAGATCTCCAACGATCTCCCGCCAGAAGCTTTTCGCCCCATTGCCGCCTTCCCCCGCGTCCTCTTCCTTATCCGGATCTGCCGCTAAGGCCTCGTTTTTCTTTTTTTCGTTGCTCCTGTAATCCTCATCAAGGTCTACGATAAATTCCAGATCTTCATCCTCCGGGATCTCCACGGCGTTGATTTCCTCTACCTGGCCGCTTTCCTGTTCGTAATCCATCCCGGTATCCTGAAAACCTCTTCTCTTTTCTTCATCCATCCCTTTTATCTCCTTAGGCTTCTTTAAAAAATCCCCTCATCCGGTGCTGTTTCAAGTGTATATACGCCAAGCCTTCCTTTGCGGAAATCATCGATCACAAGGCCGGCTCCTTTTTTTGTATCGGCCTCTCCGCCTTTTAAAAGACAGCCTCTTTTCAGACTGATTTCCTGTAAGATCGAATAATCATCTCCCGATTCCTCTATTCCGTACCGGTCGGATATCCTCGCCGAGTAAAGTTTCTTCATCTCTCGAAGGATCTCTACGGCAAGCTCTTCTTTTTCAAGGATCTCATCGTTGATCGAACCTATCATCGCCAGATGCAGCCCGACCGTCCTGTCCTCAAACTTCGGCCACAAGACTCCGGGGGTATCCAAAAGTTCCAGATTCTTATCGAGTTTGATCCACTGCTTTCCCTTGGTAACGCCCGGCTTATCCCCGGTCTTCGCACAGGACCTTCCCGCGTAGGAATTGATAAATGTCGACTTTCCCACATTGGGTATTCCGACCACCATCGCGCGAACCGGCCGGTTTTTGATGCCTCTTTTCCGGTCTCTATCGATCTTAGCCTGACAGGCTTCCAATACGGCTCCCTTTACATCCTTCATCCCGTCTCTGGATCTTGCGTCCATCAGGACGGCTTTCTTTCCGCTCTTTTCAAAATACTCAACCCAGCGGCGGCTTTTCGCCGGATCCGCCAGGTCGCTCTTATTTAATATGATGATCCCGGCTTTGTTCTGCCCAAGTCGGTCTAAGTCAGGATTTCTTCCGGAAACCGGGATCCTGGCATCCACCAGTTCGATCATCAGATCGATCAGTTTGATATCTTCCTGCATCCGGCGCATAGCTGCCGTCATGTGTCCCGGATACCACTGTATTGTATTCATTGCCTTCGCACTCTCCTACTTGATCAGACCCATCTGCATATTGCCGTCGCTAAACTTAAACCAGACCCTTCCCTCGATGTACTCCCGCCTTACGATACCGATATTGCTCGAGCGGCTGTCTTCGCTGTCGTTACGGTTATCGCCCAAAACAAAGTACTCATCCTCACCTAAGACGATGTCATTTTCGGCTATCCCCGCATCTGCAATTTTATCATAAAAGAACCCGTCTTCATAGAAGAACCCGTCCACATAGATCACGCCGTCTTCGATCCGGATCGTCTCTCCCGGACCTGCTATCACGCGGCGAATATAATAATGGGAGCCGGTATTGCCGTTTGGAAGAAATACGATCACATCTCCGCTTTTGGGTTCGCTTACGTAATAGACGAAGCGGTTCATCAATACCTTCTGACCGTTGGTCAGCGTGGGCTTCATGGAGGCTCCCGACATATCCGTCCTGATCCCGAAGCAGTACATAAAAACAAAAGCCGCCAGAACCATCGCCAGTCCCCAGAAAATCCAGCTAAAGATCTCCGCGATCAATCCCTTATTCACTTTTCTTTCCTTACTGTAAAAGGAAAGCCCCTTTTTTCTTCTCGCCATACAACCTCTTTATATAAGTCAATTGTGAAGATTTATTTTTGAACAGATCCTAAGATAAAAAACAGGCAGTTCACTTACCACGGCAGCCCAAACTGCCACCGGTAGTTAAACTGCCTTTCAAATTCAACTATCAGATCTGCTTCGGATCAGCGGATAACTTCCTTAACCTTCGCATTCTTACCTACACGACCCTTTAAGTAGTTAAGCTTAGCACGTCTAACCTTACCAAGACGAACAACTTCTACCTTTTCTACGTTGGGGCTGTGTAACGGCCAGGTCTTCTCTACGCCTACGCCATTGGAAGTCTTACGTACAGTGAAAGTAGTACGGTTGCTGCCGTTCTGGATCTTTACAACCGTTCCCTCAAACACCTGAATACGGGTCTTCTCACCCTCCTTGATCTTACCGTAAACCTTTACGGTATCACCAACGTTGAAAGAAGGAACCTCACTCTTTAACTGTTCCTGCTCAATCTCTGCAATAATTGCCTTGTTTGTCTTCTCCATTTTAATACTCCTCCTGTTTTTCATCGGATGTTCTTAATACATAACACGCACATGCGATGGTAACAGCGGAACATCTCTTTACTCGCAACATTGTGATTTTACCACAGTATCTAACTCAATGCAAGTCTTTTTTATTTGTATCCGAAGCCGGCAAAAGCCAGATGCCGATTAAGAGCAAAACGATCCCTGTCACCACGAGTCCGATGATCGATACGGGATCCGGCGAGTCTCCGAATATCGTCGGAAAACGCGCTGACAACGGCTCTTCAAAATGAGAGATGAGAACACTTGTCAGGTTGTTTAAAAAGTGCATACCGATCGATAAAAAGATGCAATTGTGGTTGTATACCACATAGGATAAGAGGATACCTAATATTCCCACCGTAAAGAACTGTACAGCGTTCATGTGGTATAGACCAAAGATCAGTCCGGAAGCAACCACGGCAACAACGGGTTTATACTTATTTTTTAAGGTTCCCAGCAAGAAACCGCGAAATACCGTTTCCTCACACACTGCCGGGAAGAACGCGATTGAGAGGATCACTAAGAATAACGGTGCATCCTCCCATAAGGTCAGCAGTTCGTTTTGATCTGCTCCTTCTCCGTGTGAAAAGACATAGGTCAACGCTCCACCGAGTAAAAGCATCAGAATGTAGGTTCCTGCCCAGGAAAAAAGCGATCCGAAGATTGCTTTAACGCCGGGGCGTTTCATCGGAAAGAGTCTCTTAACATCCGCCTTGATATACCAGCAGTAAAAGGCGGTTACCGCAAAGAAGAGCACCTGCTCCAGGATCAGACCGTACAGTCCGATATGAAGCACCGTCGTTGAGCCGATAAAGAGCAATACCAGAAGAAGAATGGCCATCAAAAGCACACAGTCCCCCATCCCCGGGATCTGCTTCACCCTCATATTCTTTCTTGATTCCATCACATGAAGGCTGCCCGAACTGTCTCCAAAAAGGATTTCCTCCGACTTAAAGAGCCTTGTCATGATCACGATCGCAAGACAGGAATAGA
>CALDIE010000290.1 GCA_937901625.1 uncultured Lachnospiraceae bacterium | reverse complement strand
TGAAACCTTGAGCGACGCAATTGCTAATGCTGAAGACGGCGATGTGATCATTGGTCTTCCAGGAACATATAATATTTCTGCAAACACCAATATTAACAAGAACATCACAATCAAGGCAAATGAATCCGGAGAAATCATCTTGCATCTCAACACTACAAGTGCAAGAATGTTTACTGTTTCAGGCGGCAGCCATCTCATTTTAGAGAATCTGATTCTTGAAAACGGTTCCACAGGTTCCGGAAGCATTGTAAATGTTACAGGTACGGTACAGACCAAGACAACAGACAATATCTTATATCTCAACACCTCCGGCGGACAGATGATCATCAAACTTGATCCGGATACATCCATCGGAACCACAGGTCTGTTGGTGTTAAACAAGACAGTTACTGTAGGTGTTCAGAGAGGAAGTGACAGTTATCTTCATGCAGTAACAATCTCATCCTCTTCGGCAGCAACAACGACGAGCACTTCGGTCGCAGCATCTGCTACAACGACCAGAACCAGCGATGAGGTTAAGGTAAGCGGAGTGGTACAGGCTGAATCCAACAATGCAGTCCTTTACCTTCGTTCTTCCGCAGGTACGATGGCCATTCGTCTGGATGCGAACACGGTATGGCCCGGAAGTAAGGCATTTACGACCGGTGAAGAATTAACGGCAATGGTTTATCGCGGAGCAGACGCATCGCTTCACGCAGCGTCGGTTTCCTCTTACCTGGATGCCTGCCCGGCAACCGTATTGAATGCCGCTACACAGTTGACCTTTAGCGGTACGATCACAAAGGTTCAGGGTTACAACATCACCCTGACAACATCCGATGGAGATATGATCTTCCGCATGGACAACAGCACCGATTTCAGCGGAATGAGAATGCTTGTTTCCAACAAGACTGTATCGATCACCGGTATGACGGGTTCGGATGGATACTGGCATGCACTTACGGTAGTTCAGAAGTAAGGCTGTCATTAATTTGTATGTCATTGGTTTTTGTTCTCCATAAAAAAAGCTGTCATTCAATCCTGAAGGATTGGATGACGGCTTTTTTGATCTTACATCTGATCTGAACCTTGCGGGCACACTCCGCCGGAACCGGCTCATTGGATGACGGCTTTTTGGTCTTACATCTGATCTGAATTCTTTTCGTCGCAATATTTACAACGGTAGATTTCCTTGTCGGAATCCGCAAGATAGAAGATATGCGGTAATTCCTGTTCGATTGAAGTGATGCAACGGGGATTGCGGCAACGTATGATGCCGGTTACTTCCTTTGGCAATACCAGTTCTTTCTTGTCAACGATCTCTCCGTCTTTGATCACATTGACGGTAATGGTGTGGTCGATCACAGCCAGGGCGTCAAGATTGAGCGTGTTGATATCACATTCTACCTTTATGATATCCTTCTTATTCAATTTATTACTCCGCGCGTTTTTGATGATGGCAACGGTGCAGTCCAATTTGTCCAATCCAAGATGATAGTAGATAGACATGCTTTTTCCCGCGGGGATATGATCCAATACAAAGCCTTCCTCGATTTTACCTACGTTTAACATATTTCCTCCTGATGTTAGTAACCATTGATATCTCTTGCAGACACACTACTTATTTACGCCAGCTCCAACAGACGCAGGATCAGCGCCATACGTACATAGACACCGTACTGAACCTGTTTAAAATAAACGGCTCTGGGGTCATCGTCTACCTCTACCGAGATCTCGTTGACACGGGGAAGAGGGTGAAGCACCAGCATATCCTGCGGCGCCAGTTCCATCTTTTCTTTGTTTAATACATAGAAATCTTTTAATCTGACATAATCTTCCTCGTTGAAGAAACGTTCTCTCTGTACGCGGGTCATGTAAAGGAGATCCAGTTTCGGAAGAACATCCTCGAGACGGATGACTTCTTCAAATTCGATCCCCTTATCCAGAAGGGTGGAACGCAGATAACTTGGGATCTTTAATTCTTCCGGTGAAATAAAGACGAAGCGTACATTTTCATAGCGTATCAAAGCATTCACCAGAGAGTGGACCGTCCGGCCAAACTTAAGGTCGCCGCAAAGTCCGATTGTAAAATCATTCAGGCGCCCTTTGAGGGAGCGGATGGTGAGCAGATCAGTCAGCGTCTGTGTGGGGTGCTGATGTCCGCCGTCGCCTGCGTTGATCACGGGGATGGAGGAACGTCCGGCTGCAACCATGGGTGCGCCTTCCTTGGGGTGTCTCATGGCACAAATGTCGGCAAAGCAGGAGATAACGCGGATCGTATCGGATACGCTTTCTCCTTTGCTTGCGGAAGAAGATGCTGCGTCCGAGAAACCGATCACCTTGCCGCCTAAGTTGAGCATGGCTGTCTCAAAACTTAAACGTGTTCTGGTGCTGGGCTCGTAGAAGCAGGTTGCCAGCTTCTTTCCTTCGCAGATATGCGCATACTTTTCCGGTTCTTTTTGGATGTCGTCCGCAAGGTCGAAGAGAGAGTCCAGTTCTTCCACGGTGAAATCCAAAGGGTTCATTAAGTGTCTCATAGGTTCCTTTCCGCACATGGTTATGTGCTCGCCGGCTCATGGTGGTCATCGGCGTTTTGTTCTCATAGAAAAGGAGAGTGCTTTTTAAAGATCACTCTCCCTCATTGGAGTAAAAATACATTCGATTAAATGATGGTAAGCAGATCGTCAACGGATTTACGTCTGGGAGCTGCAGGCTCCTCAGCGGGATATCCGATAGGGATCAAGGCTATCAGATCTCTGTCCTCGGGAAGATCGATCAGGGCGGATAGTTTATCGATATCAAACAGGCCGAGGATAACACTTCCCAGACCGTGTTCATAAGCAGCCAGACAAAGCGTCTGAGAAGCAATACCGGTATCAAAGAAATTCCATCGATCTTCACGAACAGTGGAAAAAGATCCGTCTCTCTCATAACCGGAACGATTCCTGATCGCAGTCACACAGACCAGAACAGGTGCCTGATGGATGATGCCGCCGTTTCCGGGCCAGATTGTAGTAGCTTCATTAGCGATTTTTTCCTTCAAAGCAGGATCGGTCACAGCCACATAACGGGTGATCTGCGTATGCTTCCAGCTCGGTGAATAGGAAGCCTCCTCAACGATCTCACGAAGAATGGCTTCATCTACCGGTTTGTCGC
>CALDIE010000289.1 GCA_937901625.1 uncultured Lachnospiraceae bacterium | reverse complement strand
TAAACTCGCCATTCCGACATTTCCCGCAATGCCCTCATGAAAACCGGAAACCCGAAACAGGTTTTCAGCTATGAAAACCCCAAAAACACTTTATTTGGATAACACAGAAATTTAAGCCGAAGAATCTATCTGCCTGCTCAGAACCTTTCAGAGGTTTTTAATCGATTCTTATAACCACAAGACAGGAGAATATATCTATGATGATCCAGAACATTGCGCCGGATATCCTTGACAACCATTACACAGAACAGTCCCCGAATGCTGACAGCCCGATGCTTGTATACCAAAACGACAAAATCCTCATCCGCTTCAATCCGGAAACTTCCCGGACAGAATTTCCGTCATGGAAAGAATTTTCCGGCAAAAAGAGCGCCATTTATCTTTTCAGCGTCAGTGGAAAACCATACTTTTTGCTCTATGAGTCATCAGATCTCCCGACGGGTTACGAATGGTATACCATGAAAGATATGCAGCAGCTGCCTCGAACAGGAAACACAGAACCTTTCCTCGCCTTCACGGGATGGCATCTGTGGAAATGGTATCAAAACAGCAAATTCTGCGGAGCCTGCGGCGCGGAAACCGTTTTTGATCATACCGAACGGGCAAAGGTCTGCCCCGTCTGCAGAAATCACATTTATCCCCGGATCAATCCCGCGGTGATCGTCGGAATCACCAATATGATTCCGTATTTCGGACCGTTTATTGGAGCTATTCCTTCAGCGTTTCTGATCCTTTTGGTCGATCCTAAATACTTTTTGTCTTTTGTAATTATGATCCTTGTATTGCAACAGGTCGACGGCAACCTTATCGGTCCTAAGATCTTAGGACAGTCTACAGGACTTTCCGGGTTCTGGGTGATCTTTGCCATTACACTTTTTGGGGGAATGTTTGGATTTGTCGGCATGCTGATCGGTGTACCGGTCTTTGCCGTGATCTATACCGGAATCAGTACCTATGTAAATACAAATCTGCAGCGCAAACATCTGACGACGGAGACGCGCAAATATGTCCATGTCGATTACATCGACGATCAAAACAGGTTTGTGCACCTTCCGGAGGAAGAAGTCCGTAATGTGGTTTCAAAGGAAGGATTCCGCAAACAGGTGGACGCAAAGCGTAAAAAAGAGGAAGAAGAGTACCGGAACTAAAGATCTGTTCCTTAAGCACCATAAAAGGTTAAAGGAAAGGGAAGTCTGACATATGAATGAAAAAAAGATTTACGGAACATATCTTGGACAAAGCGGGTTTCTGATCGAACATCCCGATGTAACTTTGTTATTTGACTGTACCGAGCCGGAAAAACTGAAGCTATCGTATGATAAGCCCTTAAGGATCTTTATCAGTCACATACATGCGGATCATTTTAAATCAGCGGTCCTGTACATGGCCTCGTCCCATCCGGATGCGGAAGTGTATCTGGGGTATGATCACAGCGTGGACAGTTTTAACCGGATGATCAAAGAGATGCCGTATGCGCTTACGGAAAAGATCCATTTCTTTGACGGTGAGCAGAGTCTGAAAGCAAATGCAGCTTCCTATACATTGGAAATATCGACCCTTCGATCCACCGATCTTGGAGTTGCTTTTCTGATCTGTTTGGATGGAAAAACATATTTCCACGCAGGCGACCTGTTTTTGATGCAGACGATCACACAAGAGAAATATCAGAAACTTACGGAAGAAACTCTGGCACAGCATCCGGGAGCAAAGGTTCAGACATATGAAGATTATCTGGAAGATTGCGACAGGGAATTTCGCCTGTATACGGAACGGTTAAGCGGTGTTTCGATTGACTATGCCATGCTTCCTTTGGATCCGCGCTATGATGATGTGGGATATAAAACGGTTCGGCGTTATATGAATGTAGCGCAGATCAAACGATGGTCCCCCATGCATTTATGGGGGAATTACGAATTTGTGGATCAGTTTCTGGAAGAACGACCGAGATATGCCTCCAATATGATCGGACCTTCGAAACGCAACGATGTACTTTTAAAAATACGGATTTGGGAAAAATATGAGATTTTTGGGAAAGGTACCCGTGCTGAGACAAAAGAACAAACGTTCAAGACTTTTCGTGTGACCGTCACAAGAAAGAAGAAATTTGCCGGTGCTTTGATGCCATACTGGATCATTACCGGAATACGAAAGGAAGAATTTGCCGCAAAGTATCATATACAGGGCGATCTGTGCCAAAATGACCGATACGGACGGCCCGTTCCCAGAATAACCATAGAGAATCTGGATAAAGAAGGTATACGGATTGAAAACGGAAAATCCAGGGAAATCATATGCAGCGAAAAAAAACCGACGATTTTTGTGTCGACCATGGACGGAAGTTTTTCAAATGAGATTCTTATAAAAGACGGTGATCAGATCCTGATCGATACCAAAGGCGGATTTACCAAGGTATCATTTCCGGAGGTAACAGTACAATAACGATGATGTTTAGGCGCGGTCGATATGGGGATCGCGCTTTTTGATTAAAAACATACATCCTATTGCGCAAAACTATAATTTAACGCATAACTAGATATATGTAACGCTACTCTCCTGCGGATGTATTTATGCGCGGATTTCAAGAGTTTTGAGGATTTTTGAGAAGTATTCGGGAAGTCCTGAATCAAATTGCATCCATTCGCCGGTGCGCGGATGTTTAAATCCGATGGTTTTGGCATGCAAAGTCTGACCTTCCGTATGGAAATTGCATTTTCTGATCCCGTAGACAAGGTCGCCGGCCAAAGGATGTCCGATGGACGTCATATGCACACGAATCTGATGTGTGCGTCCGGTTTCCAGATTGCATTTTATGTAAGAAAAGCCGTTGAATTGTTCAAGGACTTCATAATGAGTGATCGCACTTTTTCCGTCCGGTCGTATAGCCATTTTCTTGCGGTCTTTAGGATCCCGGCCGATAGGCGCGTTGATGGTATCTTTATATATGCCGTTTTCGTCGTTTTTTTCGTTTTTCAGAGGGAAATTCCCCCATACGATCGCATGATAGGTTCTTTCTATGCTGTGCTCCTTTAACTGCTCCGCGATGCATTTATGTGAGGTATCATTTTTGCATATGATAAGCAAGCCTGTGGTGTCTTTATCGATCCTGTGAACGATCCCCGGTCTCAATACGCCGTTGATCCCGGAGAGATTGTTACAATGGTACAGAATCCCGTTTACGATCGTATCTTCATAATGTCCGGGTGCCGGATGGACAACCTGACCTTTTTGCTTATTAATGATCAGAAGGTCATCGTCTTCATAGACGATATCCAAAGGGATATTCTGTGGTTTGATCTCAGGGATCAGAGGCTCCGGTAACATTAAAAGAACCTCGTCTCCTGCCTTTACGGGAGACGAAGGTTTTACGGTTTTCTGATTAATGGTTACGTAGCCATCTTTGATCAGGCGCTGGAGGTAGTTGCGTGACTGCGATTCCATCAGATCGCTTAAGAACCGGTCGATACGATCGCCGTCCTGCTCCTCTTCCGCCATAAATCGATATTCCTGCATCATGACTTCGAATTACCTTCTTCTTTTGCAACACTGTCCGTTTTTTTTGTTTTTTTCCCTTTGCCGTCTTCTCTTTTTAAAAATTCCAGATCTTCTTCCTTATATACAAATAAAAACATGATCAGTAAAGCGATGGTCGCGCAGGTGATAAAGATATCGGCAACATTAAAAACAGCAAAATTAATGATCTTTAAATAGATAAAGTCGGTTACGGTACCCTTTTGTACGCGGTCGATGGCGTTACCGACGGCTCCGGAAAAGATCAGGCTGAAAATGATATTTAACGCTGTATACTTCTTTTCATCCGGTAATTTTATCAATGCATAGGATAAGGCGATCAAAACAACGACCGTGATGATCATAAAGAAGGTCTGCTGGTTTTGCATCATACCAAAGGCAGAACCGCCGTTTTCTACATGATAGATCTGGATCACGTCCTTGATGACGTCAATATAATGGTGTAAGGGCAGTTTTTGGCGTATCAGGATCTTTGTGTACTGATCCATGAAGATTCCGGCCATGATCACAATCAAGTCGATCAGGAGCCATTTTTTTGAGTTTTTCATGCCTTTGCATCCTCGTCTGTAAAGTGGATTTCAGCGATTCCTTTTAAGATATCATCATCGCTGACGGTTTTGTCGATATAGGCCTTTCCGACTCTCTTTAAGAGAATAAACTTGATACTTCCGTTGTCGGCTTTCTTATCTGATTTGGTGAGTCGTAAGATCTCATCGGGATCTAAGTCCGTGATGGTGATCGGAAGGTTAAAAGGAACAAACATATCACGGATCTCGTAATATTCTTCCATGGAAAGTTTTTCCTTTTTCCAGGAGATAAAGGCTGCCGCAACACAACCGAGCGCTACGCATTCACCGTGAAGGAATTCAAAGTTTTTAAACTTTTCGATCGCGTGACCGATCGTGTGACCGAAATTAAGTAAAGCCCTGTCACCGTCTTCAAAAGGATCCCGTTCTACGATGCGCTGCTTGCAGGCGCAGCTGTGCTCGATCATCTCTTCGAGGGTAGCCGGATCCTTATCGTGGATCTCATACATTCTGGAGATCAGCCACTCGTAAAAGGAGGAATCCATGATCAGACCGTATTTTAATACTTCTGCCATGCCGGAATAATACTGTCTTTCCGGAAGGGTAGATAAGGTTGCGGTATTGATATATACCAGGCGGGGCATTTTAAACGCGCCGACCATATTTTTATAAGAATTGAAATCAACGCCGGTTTTTCCTCCGATAGAAGAATCCACCTGTGCCAGCAGGGTGGTCGGAATCTGGATCACATCAATTCCGCGCATATAGATGGATGCGCAAAAACCGGCTACATCTCCCACCACTCCGCCACCGAGCGCTACAACAAGATCTTTACGACCCATACGATGCTCAACAAGGGATGTTAAGATCGCCTGGACGGTTTCCATATTTTTGTGTGCCTCACCGGCTTCAAAACTGACGACAAATACATCTGAGGAGATCGGCTGTAAGAGGGAAACGATGGTTTCCGCATATAAAGGCTCCACATTGGAGTCCGTAATGATCGCCATTTTCTTATCTTGAAAACCCAGCTCCGTGATCTTTGCGGCAAGCAGATCGAAATCGTTTTCGAATACAATATCATAGATGGGTTTATTGTTCATTTTGACATTTAAAATTGCTGACATGGCAGGTAATTCTCCTTCGTGAATTGTTTTGATGTCATACATAAAAAAGCGATAAACGACATCACATATAATATCATTTATCGCTCTGATTGTCTATTTTGAGATAAAGGATATCCTACTCAAGAACACGCTCATCAATCTGACCGCCGATCTCTACTCCATCCGGGCTCAACAGATAAATACCACGGGAGGAATCACCGTCAGAAACGATCGTGCAAAGAGTTCCGTTCAAG
>CALDIE010000288.1 GCA_937901625.1 uncultured Lachnospiraceae bacterium | reverse complement strand
GTGTGCTCTTCCGATCTTCATCGTTTCCCAACAGTATACGCACCGCCTTATAAGCCAGATTCGTATGGTCCGTCGGGATCTGCTCGCTGTCGGATGTAAGCACTATCCCCCGGGGGATCTTCTTTATCGTGATCAGGTCCGACAGACCGATCTGTTGCATCACCGATCGCAAAAGATGATATCCGTTATCCATTCTCCCGACCACATCCAGGGTCAGGTTTATCTTTGCATACGCTTTTTCCGTAACAATCTCCATGAGACTTTCCCCTTTCTGTATACAAGGACAGTATAACACATTGTACGGATATTTGCATATTGTATACAACATGTTTTTGTAAAAAACGGACATGCACATTTCCGTACACATCCGTTTCCGATCGTTTAAATATACCTTTTTATCAGCCTTCCAGTGCCTGTGCCAGATCCTCGATCAGATCCTGCTTATCCTCCAGACCGCAGGACATACGGATCAGACCTGCCGGGATACCTGCGGCATTTAACTGCTCATCCGTCATCTGACGATGTGTGGACGTTGCCGGATTTAAGCAGCAGGTTCTCGCATCCGCAACATGCGTCTCGATCGCGGCAAGTTTCAGTCTCTTCATAAAGCTCTCCGCAGCCGCACGTCCGCCCTTCAATTCAAAGGAAACCACGCCGCAGCCGCCGTCAGGCAGATACTTCTGTGCCGTCTCATAGTACGGATCGCCCTTTAAGCCGGAATAATTAACCTTTACCACCTTATCGTGCCCCTGTAAAAACTCCGCTACCGCCTGTCCGTTTTCCACATGTCTGGGCATACGAACATGTAAAGACTCGAGACCGAGATTTAACATATAGGCACTCATCGGAGACTGGGAGCAGCCGAAATCCCTCATCAGCTGTGCGGTAGCCTTTGTGATAAACGCTCCGCCCTGTCCAAACTTTTTTGCGTAGGTGATGCCGTGATACGACTCATCCGGCGTGCAAAGTCCGGGGAATTTGTCCGCATGTGCCATCCAGTCAAACTTTCCGCTGTCGACGATCGCGCCGCCGATGCAGGAACCGTGTCCGTCCATATACTTGGTCGTGGAATGCGTCACGATATCGGCTCCCCACTCGATCGGTCTGCAGTTGACGGGGGTAGGGAATGTATTGTCCACAACCAGAGGAACGCCGTGCTCATGAGCAACCTTTGCGAACTTCTCGATATCGAGCACGGTCAACGCGGGGTTCGCGATGGTTTCTCCAAACATTGCCCTGGTATTGTCACGAAACGCCGCATGCAGCTCCTCTTCGGAAGCCGTAGGCGGAACAAAGGTTACATCGATTCCCATCTTCGCCATTGTAACGGAAATAAGATTGAAAGTTCCGCCGTAAATGGATGAGGACGCCACGATGTGACTTCCCGTCTCGCAAATATTGAACAGCGCAAAGAAATTGGCTGCCTGTCCGGAAGAAGTCAGCATACCCGCGCTTCCGCCTTCCAATGCCGCAATCTTTGCCGCAACCATGTCACATGTGGGGTTTTGTAATCTTGAATAGAAATAGCCGGATGCCTCCAGATCAAAAAGTGCCCCCATATCCTCGCTGGTATCGTACTTAAAAGTCGTAGACTGAATGATCGGAATCTGTCTGGGTTCTCCGTTGCCGGGCTTGTATCCGGCCTGTACACATTTGGTGTTTATTCTCTGTTCGCTCATCTTTTCTCCCTTTCTTTGCGGTTTGCTATTTGTTCCGCCTTTCCTGTTGCGGAACACCGCATAGCCCTGTGTCTTTCGCTGTAACAATAGCCTTGCATCTTTTGCTGTAACAATTGACAGCGGGCTCACATCGTTCATTATATCATAGCCGGTCGAAAAACATTTTGCCCGAAAAAGCGCTTCTCCCCGGATTTGTTATATGCCTTTTTGATTGCCAGCCATAGGTTTTCCCTATGGCAGATGGCGTTTTGATTGACTTTCACCGACTCTCCTACGTATAATGATATCAGAGATTTGGGTTGTTTCACGAATGTTTCATACTTACGGGAGTTTCAAAACGAATCGACCCGCAGTTTTATGCAAGGGGGATTATATATGAACAGATCATCCGACGCGCTTTGCCGCTCTGATGTGCTTGGACTTCATTATGTTGTTTCCGATATAGACCGCGCAGTACGATATACGCTCACCCACTTTTCCGAGTTGTCGGGTGAGTATATCTGTTTTTCCAATGTGCATACTACGATCATGGCTGTGGAGGATAAATCCTTCGCAAGGATCCAAAACGCTGCCGCCCTGCTTTTTGCCGACGGGGAACCGATCGCTTCCTGTGAACGCAAAAACGGCTATCCCGATGCGAAAAGAGTTGCCGGTCCAGACTTTATGGCGGCGATGTTCGGCAACCGGCAGACACATCCCGATGGGCGCCCGTTCACACACTATTTCTACGGATCCTCCCCAAAAACCCTTCGCGGTCTGAAGCGCCACCTCGTACAAACCTATCCGGGAATCCATATTGCAGGCATGTATTCTCCTCCTTTTCGGACGTTAACGCCGGAAGAGGAAAACAGAGACATAGAACGGATCAGAAAAAGCGGGGCTGATTTTATCTGGATCGGTCTGGGCGCTCCAAAGCAGGAACGCTGGATGCACGCTCACAAAGGAGTCTTTAACGGCGTGATGCTCGGCGTCGGCGCCGGCTTTGATTTTCACTCCGGAACCGTTAAACGCGCTCCGCGCTGGATGCAGCGTCTCAGTCTCGAATGGCTCTACCGCCTCAGTCAGGATCCCGTACGGCTTTTCCCCAGATATCTTAAGACTAACAGCAGGTTTTTATATCTTACAAGGATCAAGCCGCTTTTCTCCAACAGATTTTCAAATAAAAAAAGGGCTTCTTAAAGCCCTTTTTCTTTGTACTCTTTTCCGTGAAAGACATAATGCTTCGCATTTTTCAAGATGGATTCCTTTTCGCTGTCGGTAAGCGGTCGTATAACCTTTGCCGGCGAACCGTATACCATCGATCCGGCCGGAATCTCCATACCGCCGGTTACCAAAGCTCCCGCTCCTATGATACAGTCATCACCGATCTTCGCATCATTTAAGACAATAGCTCCCATGCCGATCATCACCCGATCGCCCACACTGCAGCCGTGAACGATGGCTCCATGTCCGATCGTCACATCCTCCCCGATGGATAGTTTATATTCATAATCCACATGAAGGACGCAATTATCCTGAATATTGCTCCTCTCACCGATCGTCACAACATTCGAATCGCCGCGGATCACTGCGTTATACCATACCGAGCAATCTTCTCCAAGCTCCACATCTCCGATGATCTTAGCGCCATCCGCCACAAAAACAGAGTCCGGAATCCCGCTCACTTTCGCTTCCTTCCCCGGGAAATCTTTTCCCGTTTTCTGTCCGCCGTATTTAAACGGAAGTCTTTTTCATGTACTCCAGGTTCTTACGGATAAAATCCGATCTCTGCTGTACACACAAAACGGAACGTCCCGGATCTTTTGGTGTGTTAAATACATAATCCTTTAACTTATCGATCGTTGTCGTTGCCACATGAAGCCTGGTATCGGATGCAGCGTAATAGATGAAAATCTCTCCCATTTCATTAACGATCGCGCCGTTTGTAAATACAACATTGCTGACATCGCCTACACGCTCCCAATCCTGCGGTGCGATCATGTAACCGC
>CALDIE010000287.1 GCA_937901625.1 uncultured Lachnospiraceae bacterium | reverse complement strand
GTGCGGAATGTGGGAGGAGCGTGGGAGCCCGAAGGGCGAAACGCTCCGGATATCATCTTTTGACCCCAACATCATAATATGTCGGTTTACAGAAGATCTATTCTTTTCCGCCGGATATAGTATCCTCTTTCGAATCGGATTCTTCCATTTCCCGCCGTTCTGTCTCAGCCTGCTCTTCCTTGGAGATCGTTTTCACACGGAAGACGAAATAAAGGATATGGCAGATCCACACGACGGCGAGGATGATGCACGGGATCCAGATTCCCTTTCTTGCCATCATAAAGAACCCGAAGCCCATTAAAAGCGTTACCGTGATGATGATTGAAAGCTTGGTGGATAGAAGCATACCGCGCTTTTTCACAAAGCTTTCAAGGTGTTTTTTATACAGCTTAGTGCCGAGGAACCATGTGTGCAGACGCTCGGAGCTGTTGGCGAAGAAAAACAGCGTGGCAAGGTAAAACGGCGTAGTGGGAAGGATCGGCAGAAATACGCCGACCGTACCGAGAGCAAAGCAGATCAGCCCGAGAGAAGCGAATATGATACGTTTGAGTTTCATTTATGTTCCATCCTTTTCTTTTCACACTTTGTCAGGATCACGTGACGCATCGCGACGACTGGGTGATGAAAGATCATCCTCGGTCCCGAAAAGCGCATGACCGCACGGATCTTTTCGCGCATTTCAGGCTTGTAGCAATGTACACGGCAGTTGGAGCAGAATGTCTTGTTCTCCATAAAGGGACATTTATCACTGCGCTGTCTGGCATATTCGGCGAGTTTTGCACATTCAGAGCAGAGCCCGCCTTTTTTTGTGGCGTGCTTTTTTCGGCAGTAAAGCGAGATCATCTCGCTGACCATCCGTTTTTCCCGCTCACGCTTAGTTTGTACGTCCTTCAAGATACTCTCCCGTTTTCCATGGCGATCACTTCGTCGGCTATACGTACCGTAGATCTGCGGTGAGACACGAGTACGACGGTCTTGCCGTTCGATTCCTCTTTGAGAGATTGCAGGATCACCGCCTCATTGAGGCTGTCGAGATTGCTCGTAGGCTCGTCAAGGAGCATGAACGGCGCGTCGTGCAGAAACGCTCTCGCCAGACCTATCCGCTGCCGCTCGCCGCCGGAAAGCGTCTCTCCCAGTTCACCGACCTGCGTTTCATACCCGTCCGGCAGCGTCATGATGAAATCGTGCACCGCCGCCTTTTTGCTCGCTTCAACGACTTCCTCCTCTGTCGCGCCGAGCCTGCCGATACGTATATTGTTCGATATCGTATCCTTGAACAGCTGCGTTTCCTGCGTCATATAGCTTTCCATATCGCGCAGGTTTGAGGTGTTGATCTCGTCGACGCTTTTGCCGGAAACGGAGACCGTTCCCACGTTCGTTTTCCAGAAGCGCATGAGCAGCTTTAACAGCGTGGATTTGCCGCAGCCGCTTTTACCTACGATACCGACGATTTTATTTTCGGGATAATCCATCGACACGTCGCAAAGCACCATCTCGCCGCCGTATGAGAACGTGACGTGATCGACCGCCGCGCCCTCAAACGATACCGGAGCTTTTCCGGTCACGTCATCCGTCTCCGGTTCCTCATCGATCACGGCAAGCACACGCGCGCCTGAGGCGACCGTTGCCTGAAGCGTCGTTCCGAGACTCGCCAGCGCAGTGACCGGACCGAAGGAGGACATAAGAGCGACAAGCGGGATCAAAAATCCGTCAAAGCCGACGACGCCGTTATGATAAAGCGCCGTGCAGAGCGCAAGCATCACTATATCGAAGAAGAGGATGAACGTGTTAGCAAGTGCGAGATTCGTGCCGGTGAGTTTATTGAGCTTTCCCTGTTTTGCCGAAAGCTCTTTCGTTTTTTCGGTGAGACATACAAGGCGCTCGGCGCCTCCGCCGTACTGCACTGTCTCGTCAAGCCCTCTGATGCTTTCTAACATATACGCCGCCAGAGCGCCGTTATCGGCGCGCAGCTCGTCGCCGAGTGTCCCGCTGCGTTTAGAGATGATAAGCGGAAGGATCGCGCCAACAAACACGAAAGCACAGAGTGCGAGCAGACCGAGGCTGAAATGGTACGAACCGATGAAGATCACCATTACAAGCTCGACTAGAAGCGCTATGCAGATCGGCGAGATCGTGTGCGCATAGAAAACTTCGAGCAACTCCACGTCTGAGGTGATAAGCGAGATCAGGTCGCCCTTGTCCCTCCCTTCCAGCTTCGCGGGACATAAACGGCGCAGAGCTTTGAACACTTTATTACGGATAATGGCGAGAAGCGTGAAGGCTATGTAATGGTTTGTACGCTGTTCACCGTACTTAAGCACCGCGCGCATCAGGGCGATAACGATCAGCGTGACGAAGAGGGGCGTCAGTGACGCCGTCCAATCGGCGTCAAGCCCGTGAACGACGATGACGCTGCCGATTATCGGTATGAACTGCGCGCACAAAAATCCGAGCGTGCCCATTATCACGGCAAGTATCATAAAGCCGGCAAGCGGCTTGACGAGTTTTACCATACGGAAAAGAATTGTTATTTTGCTTTGCTTTTTCATCTTACACAGCCTCCTTCCCATAGTTTTCAAGCGCCTGCTGCGTTTTCCACAGATTCGCGTAAACGCCGTTATTCTTTATAAGCTGTTCGTGACTGCCGTATTCGGATATATTTCCGTTTTCCATGCAGTAGATCCGGTCGGCGCGTACGACGTTTGCAAGCCTGTGAGAGATCATTATTACCGTTTTTTCTTCAGAAAGAGCGTGTATCTGTTTCAAGATCGCCTCTTCGCTTTCCACGTCGATATTGCTCGTCGCCTCGTCAAATATGTATACCGGGCTGTCGTGTAGGATCGCGCGGGCAAGCGCGAGACGCTGTTTCTGACCGCCTGAGAGATTGCCCGCGTTTTCAAGCAGTTCGGTATCGAGCCCGTTTTCGTTCTTTAAAAAATCAGCCAGATTGCAGTCTGTAAGGACTCTCCACAGTTTTTCTTCCGGCGTTTTCTTATCCGCAAGGAGCAGGTTTTCTCTGACCGTTCCTTTGAAGAACACGGAGCCGAAGCCGATATAGGTGATCGTCTTCATCAGGCTGTCCTCGGATACGGCGCCGATCTCTTTGCCGTCGACCGTTAGACTGCCGGAATCTAACGTATTTCTGCCCATAATGAGCGAAGCAACTGTGGATTTTCCGCTGCCTGATTCACCGACTATACCGATAAAACTGCCCCTCGGCACGGTGATATCCACGCCGTGCAGGACTTCTCTGTCCTTATTGTAGGAGAAGCGAACGTCTTTCAGCTCGATATCGCCGCAATTTACCGTTTCCGTTTTCTCGGCGGGCTCGTCTTCGTTTAAGAATTTGAATATTTTATCGCTTGCCGCCATGCCGTTCATCGCAACGTGGAAATAGCTTCCGAGACGGCGCATGGGCAGGAAGAATTCGGCGGATAAAAGGATCATAAAGATCACGTTGGCAAGACCGAGTTCGCCGTTTAAAAATGCGCGCGCCGCAAGCAAAATACCGAGCGCCGCGCCGCCGTAGGCGACGAAGTCCATTATCGTGACGGAGTTGAGCTGCATCGTAAGCACCGCCATGGTAACTTTTCTGAAATGCTCAGATTCCTTATTCATCTGCTCGTTTTTGTATTCGTCAGCCTGATAAGTTTTAAGGGTAGTCATACCCTGCAGATTTTCGAGGAACGTACTCCCGAGCTTCGTATACTGTCCCCAGTATTTCGAAAGTATTCTCTTTGCGATCTTCTGCACCATCATTATCGCGCCGGGGATCAGCGGTACGCAGATAAGAAGCACCGCCGCCACCTTCCACGACCCGCCAAAGCCGAACAGGAAAAACAGCGCGATTGGTGCCATAAACGCGTAGAAAAACTGCGGCACATATTGCCCGAAATAGCTTTCCAGCTGATCCACGCCCTCGACGCTCTCCTGCACCAATTCCGCCGTCGTGACGTGTTCTCGGTAGGAGGTACCGAGCCGCAGAAGCTTTGAATAGATCCTCTCGCGCATAACGCGCTTGACCGTGCGCGAAGCGAGATAGCTCATTCTCGTTGCGTATTTTGTAGTGAAAAATCGCAGCACGACCGTTGCTGCGATAACTGCGGCGGGAACGACAAGATCGGATACGCCCCACATTTTGTCATACAGATTCTGTACCGAAAAGGCGATAACGAGGATCATCGCCGTGTTGCAGCATAGCTCCAGAAACTGCAGGATGATATTACCGATGATATATTTACGGCTCTCGGGGCACATCTGCATAAGTCGTTTGTCAAACATATAAAGCGTCCTTTCGGTTTTTTTGAATGTGGTTAGCCAACGCTAATCTATTATAGTGCGCTTTATTTAATTTTTCAATGAACACCTCATTATTTGCACACGATATTGCAGCTTTTTACGACGAGAGTAGATCGAGCCCTTTTCTTTTCCTTGACTAATCAGGCCCGTTCGCTGTAATATATGAGGTGTGCTTGGCGCCGATCGGCCCTTAAAGCACGCGCATTCCGCATCCATGCGATGGCGCTGACGGCCGCACTACCAACATCAACGCAGAAGCGAGGCATTGTAATGTACAATAAAGTTTCATCGGATATGAAATTTGTGGAAAGAGAAAAGGAAGTCCAGAAATACTGGGCAGAAAATGATATTTTCCGCAAAAGTATTGACAACAGAGCGAAAGGCAAGACATATACCTTCTACGACGGACCGCCGACGGCAAATGGCAAGCCGCACATCGGTCATGTGGAGACCCGTGTCATCAAGGACATGATCCCCAGATACCGTACGATGAAGGGATATATGGTTCCCAGAAAAGCGGGATGGGATACTCACGGACTTCCCGTTGAGATCGAAGTTGAGAAACTCCTGGGTCTGGACGGAAAGGATCAGATCGAGGAGTACGGACTGGAGCCGTTCATCGAGAAGTGCAAAGAGAGCGTTTGGAAATACAAGGGCATGTGGGAGGATTTCTCCGGCACTGTCGGTTTCTGGGCGGATATGGACAACCCCTACGTTACCTATCATGATGATTACATCGAGTCCGAATGGTGGGCACTTAACGAGATCTGGAAAAAGGGACTTTTGTACAAAGGCTTTAAGATCGTTCCTTACTGCCCGCGTTGCGGAACCCCGCTCTCTTCCCAGGAAGTGGCTCAGGGATATAAGGATGTAAAGGAACGTTCCGCTGTGGTTCGCTTCAAGTGCAAAGACGAGGACACGTACTTCCTGGCATGGACGACCACGCCCTGGACATTGCCGTCGAACGTGGCACTGTGCGTGCATCCCAACGAGTCTTATTGCAAGGTTAAGGCGGTAGACGGCTACACATACATCATGGCAGAAGCCCTTTTGGATACCGTTCTAAACCAGCTCCTTAGCAAGGAGGACGCTGAGGCCGGCAAGGCAGCTTACGAGATCGTAGAAAGATATAAAGGATCGGATCTGGAGCGCAAGGAGTATGAACCGCTCTACGCCTGCGCAAAGGAAAATGCCGACAGGCAGCATAAAAAGGGATTTTACGTAGTATGTGATAATTACGTAACCATGACAGACGGTACCGGTATCGTTCATATCGCGCCGGCCTTCGGTGAAGATGACGCCAATGTCGGACGCAATTACGACCTGCCGTTTGTACAGCTCGTGGACGAGAAGGGATGCTTAAAGCCCGAAACTCCTTTTGCGGGTATGCGCTGCAAACCCAACGCGCATGAACTTGAAAACGGTGCCGTCAGTGCCGATCCCGAAGTGTTAAAGGAGCTTTCCTCCAGGAAGTTGCTCTTTGACGCTCCGAAGTTTGAGCACAGTTATCCGCATTGCTGGAGATGCGATACGCCGTTGATCTACTATGCGCGTGAGTCCTGGTATATCAAGATGACGGCTGTTAAGGAGAACATGATCCGCAACAATAACAAGATCCACTGGATCCCGGAGTCCATCGGAAAGGGACGTTTCGGCGACTGGCTGGAGAATCTGCAGGATTGGGCAATCTCCCGTAACCGGTATTGGGGTACACCGCTCAACATCTGGGAGTGTGAGTGCGGCGAGCTGCACAGCGTAGGTTCCCGTCAGGAGCTTGCGGATTTAAGCGGAGATCCGAAGGCGGCAGAGGTAGAGCTTCACAGACCGTACATCGACGAAGTGACATTTCCCTGTCCGAAGTGCGGCAAGACGATGCACAGGGTTCCCGAGGTGATCGACTGCTGGTTTGACTCCGGCGCGATGCCTTTTGCGCAGCATCATTATCCGTTTGAGAATAAGGAGATTTTTGAGGCACAGTACCCGGCACAGTTTATTTCCGAGGCTGTGGACCAGACAAGAGGATGGTTCTACTCCCTTTTGGCAGAGTCGACGCTTCTCTTTGACTCCCCCTGCTACCAGAACGTGATCGTTTTGGGGCATGTACAGGATGAGAACGGCCAGAAGATGAGTAAGTCCAAAGGAAACGCGGTAGACCCGTTTGACGCGCTGGAAAAGCATGGCGCGGACGCGATCCGCTGGTACTTCTATATCAATTCCGCGCCCTGGCTGCCGAACCGTTTCCACGACGGTGCCGTGACCGAGGGACAGAGCAAGTTTATGGGAACGCTCTGGAATACATACGCGTTCTGGGTACTTTACGCGGAAATCGACCAATTCGATCCTACGAAGTACAGCCTTGAATATGACAGGCTTTCCGTAATGGATAAGTGGCTTTTGTCCAAGTTAAACTCCGTTGTGAAGGAGGTGGATGAGGACTTAAACGACTACAAGATTCCCGAGACGGCAAGAGCGCTGCAGGGATTTGTGGATGATATGAGTAACTGGTATGTCCGCAGAGGCCGTGAGCGTTTCTGGGCAAAGGGTATGGAGCAGGATAAGATCAACGCTTACATGACGCTCTACACCGCCCTGGTGACCATTTCCAAGGCAGCGGCACCCATGATCCCCTTCATGACCGAGGAGATCTATCAGAACATCGTAGTGGGTATCGATCCTGCGGCGAAGGAGTCCATCCACTTATGCGATTTTCCGGCAGCCGACGAGAAGCTGATCGACAAAAAGCTCGAGGAGGATATGGATGCGGTATTGAAGATCGTAACCATCGGTCGTGCGGCAAGAAACACCTCCGGTATCAAGAACCGTCAGCCGATCGGTACCATGTTTGTAAAGGCTCCCGCGGCACTGGATGAATTCTATGTAGAGATCATCGAGGACGAGTTAAATGTCAAGACCGTGAAGTTTACCGGGGATGTCAGAGACTTTACCACCTATACCTTCAAGCCGCAGTTAAAGACGGTAGGTCCAAAGTACGGCAAGCAGTTAAAGGGCATCCAGGAGTATCTGGGAAATGTGGACGGAAACTCTGCTATGGATGCGTTAAAGGCGGACGGAGCGCTTCGCTTTGAAGTAAACGGAACCGAAGTGGAACTGACCGAGGCAGACCTGCTGATCACCATGGCCGAGAAGGAAGGCTATGTTGCGGAAGCGGACGGTGATGTGACGGTCGTTATGGATACGAACTTAAACGATGAACTTTTGGAGGAAGGCTTCGTTCTGGAGATCATCTCCAAGCTTCAGAATACCAGAAAAGACAGCGGCTTTGAGGTAATGGATCATATCTTCGTTGCCTTCAAGGGAAATGAGAAGCTCGAAGAGATCATTAAGAAAAATGCCGACAGCGTCTCAACCAAGGTATTGGCCGATGCGATCGAGTACGACACCGAGTACGAGAACTCCAGGGAGTGGAATATCAACGGCGAGAAGGTAAAGATCTCCGTTAAGAAGAACGCCTAGGCGGGAAATTATGACCGTCGGAGACCGTTCCAACCATCCGGGAGACTGATGCGGCTATAAAAGATTCGAAATGTGGGAAATTATAGCCGCCGGATGCCGTTTTGACCACTCGGGAGGCATGCACACAAAAAGAATCACAATACAAAAACCCCCTCTCACGGGACAACATCCCATGGAGGGGGTTTATTGCATTTTTAATAAAACATCCCCGGCAGGCACATCTCCGACAAACACATCTCCTGCAAACTCATCTCCGGCAGGCGCATCTCCTGACACCTGTCCGTTAGTACTCCTTCCGGATTTCGCCCTCGATCCCGAAATGTTTTTTAAAGACTTCCAGATCCGCGGCGTTACGGATGACCATGATCTCATCAAAAGTGCCGTTCTTAAGATCCTTAAAACCGGCTACCTGCTCGCCGTTGCAGATGCTGCAGCGAAGAATGGGAACAGTGGCATCGGGATCGTAGTTTTTGATAAGAACTTTATGAAAATTTTCCTCTTCCTGTTTTTTATAACGGGGAAAGAGGATAAGACCGGAAATGAGAAAAATGATCATCATGATCACGGACAACCACAGGCTTCCGATCTGGAGGAGGCTATCGCCCAGATAGGTAAGACCGGACATAAAACCGCTTTCGGGAAGCCGGGTGAAGAACATTATAGAAAAGTATGATAAAATGATATTCGCAACCGCAACTCCAAGAGAAAGTCCCCAGGATCTTACGGAACGGTTCTTAATGGATCTTATAAAGAAATAGATGGAAGCGACAGGAAAAAGAAAAGCACCGACACACATCATGAAACGAAAAAAGCTCCTATAACGGAAAAATACATCGATCATCGTTGACAGCCCCCTCCCTGACGATTGAACGCGTTATGACCTTTTGACTCTGCCATCATGATATCGTATGAGCGGAATTTTTTCAAGCCCGGGAAGTATGAGACAGATCCGAAGCAGACAGATAGACGGGAAGAAGGAGACAGAACCGGAGCAGATAGATAGACGGAGGAAAAGGTAGCAGATCCTGAGCAGACAGATAGACAGAGGAAAAGGTAGCAGATCCGAAGCAGACAGATAGACGGGAAGAATGAAACAGATACGGAATAAACAGCGGCTCGGGGGAGAACGGAGGAAATATGAAATATACAAAGAAACAGAGAGCCATGGAGATCATCCGGCTGTTAAAAGAGGAGTATCCCGATACGGAGTGTACGCTGGAATTCTCCGAGGCGTGGAAACTGTTAGTCAGCGTTCGCCTGGCGGCGCAGTGTACCGACGCCAGAGTAAATCTCGTGGTGCCCCTTCTGTATGAAAAATATCCGACGATCGAGGCGCTCTCGGGCGCGTCCGTGGAGGCGATAGAAGAGATTGTAAAGCCCTGCGGGCTCGGCCACAGCAAGGCGCGCGATATCAAGGCCTGCATGGAAATGCTGCATACGGTCTATGCCGATCGGGTGCCCGATACGATGGAGGAACTGCTGGCTTTGCCGGGGGTCGGGAGGAAGAGCGCAAATCTCATCCTGGGGGATATCTACGGCAAGCCGGCGATCGTAACCGACACCCATTGCATCCGTCTGGACAACGGGGTGGGACTGGTCGACGGTGTTAAGGATCCGTACAAGGTGGAGATGGAGTTAAGAAAGATCATCCCTCTTAAAGAGGGGAATGATTTTTGCCATCGTCTGGTGGACCACGGAAGGGCAGTCTGCAGCGCGAAAAAGACACCCGATTGCGTGCGTTGCTGCCTGAAAAATGTATGCAAACAGGTGGGTGTGTAAGGAGAAATAGCGATTTTTTCTTTATTATTGGCGCCCGATAGGGTATAATATACAAGTCGAAAGAAGAGGGGAGATTAAGAGGGAAATATTCTGTATTTAAGGAGGTTGAGGCATGCAAAAGAAAGCATCAACAACATCGGAAAGTGGAGCAACGATCAGAGATTCCTTTGATAAGGAGCTGTTCAAACGGAGTGTTCTTTATAATATTAAGACCCTCTACAGAAAAACGTTGGAAGAAGCAACGGAACAGCAGATTTTCCAGGCAGTGTCATACGCTATCAAAGATCAGGTCATCGATATGTGGCTGGAGACACAGAAGCAGTACGAGAAGAAGGATCCCAAGACAGTTTACTATCTGTCCATGGAGTTTTTGATGGGTCGTGCTCTCGGCAATATCATGATCAACATGAAGGCCTACAAGGACGTCGCGGACGCCCTGAACGAATTGGGGATCAATATTGATGCCGTAGAAGATCAGGAGCCCGATGCGGCGCTCGGAAACGGCGGTTTGGGACGCCTTGCGGCATGTTTTCTGGATTCCCTCGCAACACTCGGTTACGCGGCTTACGGATGCGGCATCCGTTACCGTTACGGAATGTTCAAGCAGCAGATCCGCAACGGATATCAGGTAGAGGTTCCAGACAACTGGCTCGAGAACGGCAACCCGTTTGAGTTACGCCGTCCGGAGTACGCCAAGGAAGTAAAGTTTGGCGGATATGTAAATACCCGTGTGGATGAGAACGGAAGAAACAATTATTATCAGGAAGGATATCAGGTGGTCCGCGCGATCCCTTATGACCTTCCGGTTGTCGGTTATGGCAATGGCATCGTAAATACCCTGCGCATCTGGGACGCGGAGCCGGTGGATGTATTCCGCCTGGATTCCTTTGACAAGGGTGATTATCAGAAGGCCGTTGAGCAGGACAACCTCGCGAGAAACATCGTTGAAGTCCTGTATCCGAACGATAACCACTACGCAGGTAAGGAACTGAGATTAAAGCAGCAGTACTTCTTTATCTCCGCGTCCGTACAGGAAGCCATCGCCAAGTACATGAGAAATCACGATGACATCCGCAAGTTCCACGAGAAGGTTACCTTCCAGTTAAATGATACCCATCCCACCGTTGCGGTTGCGGAGCTGATGCGTATCCTGATGGATGAGTATTATCTGACCTGGGATGAGGCATGGGATGTAACGACCAGGACCTGCGCGTATACCAATCACACCATCATGGCGGAAGCGCTTGAGAAGTGGCCGATCGAACTCTTCAGCCGTCTTCTTCCCCGTATCTACCAGATCGTGGAGGAGATCAACCGGAGATTCACCCTGGATATCCAGCAGAAATTTCCCGGAAATGATGAGAAGGTTCGCAAGATGGCGATCATTTACGACGGACAGGTTAAGATGGCTCATCTCGCGATCGCTGCCGGCTATTCCGTAAACGGCGTTGCAAGATTGCATACAGAGATCTTAAAGAACCAGGAGCTTAAGGACTTCTACGATATGTTCCCGGAGAAGTTCAACAACAAG
>CALDIE010000286.1 GCA_937901625.1 uncultured Lachnospiraceae bacterium | reverse complement strand
ACGTATTATCCAGAACATGCGCGAGTGCATATTGGCACACGGAGGAGAAATTCACTTTCAAACCCTCATCACCTCCCTCTCGTCCATAGACTCTCGTCTTTCGACTCCTACCCCTCCCGTCATCCTCGCCATCGGGCACTCCGCGCGCGATACGGTGCAGATGCTCAATGTGAAGAAGTCTGCTGTTTCCATCTCAATGCAGGAATTACATACTTCCAAGGCTGCTTCGTACTGGTTATCCTCTGCAAGTATTTCAGCTTTAAGCAGAAGGAACTGATGCTTTGAATCTTCGTAATACTTCATCTGAGATGCTTGGTCCAGTAAGGTGAGTGCAGTTTTAAACTCCTTCTTCATTGCCAGCGCCTTGATGTAATCGTAGCGAAGGTCGGCGTCCTCGGGGAAGCCCTCGATGTCGTGATAGTCGATGCGGCGGACCGGACGGTTGGTCGGGATGGAGATAACGTCCATTCCGTAGATATCACGGAACTCCTGCTCCTCGGTAAGAGCTGTACCGGTCATGCCGCCCTTCTTTTCGTACTTATTAAAGAAGTTCTGGAAGGTGATGGTCGCAAGCGTGTTGGACTCGCGCTTTACCTTCACGTGTTCCTTGGCCTCTATAGCCTGGTGAAGACCGTCGGAATATCTTCTGCCCGGCATCAGACGACCCGTAAAGGAGTCTACGATGATGACCTGATCGTCCTTAACGATGTAATCCTGATCTCTGTGCATTAAATAATTGGCACGCAATGCAAGGATCATGTTGTGCTGGATCTCGGCATTCTCCGGATCCGCGAGATTCTCGATGTGGAAGTACTTCTCCACTCTCGCTACGCCTCTATCGGTTAAGATCGCGTTCTTATCCTTTTCATTTAATACGAAGTCGCCGGTCTGTTCCTTGATCGTATCCGTCTTCATCAACGAATCCATCACCGCGTCGAGTTTGTAGATCATTTCCTCGTCTTCACCGCGGACCATCTGTTTTGCCAGACTGTCGCAGAATTCATAGAGCCTGGTCGCCTTGCCGCTTTCACCGGAAATAATTAACGGCGTTCTCGCCTCGTCGATCAGTACGGAGTCCACCTCGTCGATAATACAATAGTGAAGTCCTCGAAGCACTAACTGCTCCTTGTAGATAACCATGTTATCTCTTAAGTAATCGAAGCCCAACTCGTTGTTCGTCACATAGGTGATGTCGCAGTTATAGGCCTCTCTTCTCTCATCGGAGGTCATGTTGCTTAAGATCACGCCAACCTTTAATCCAAGAAATTCATGGATCTGTCCCATCCACTCGGCGTCACGCTTAGCCAAATAATCGTTGACCGTAACGATCTGTACGCCCTTACCCTCCAGAGCGTTTAAGTATGCGGGCAAAGTCGATACCAGGGTCTTACCTTCACCGGTACGCATCTCCGCGATACGTCCCTGATGCAGCACGATACCACCGATCAACTGTACACGGAAATGCTCCATGTTAAGCACTCGCCTGCCGGCTTCACGTACCACGGCGTAAGCCTCCGGAAGGAGATCGTCCAGGGTCTCGCCCTCTGCTAGGCGCTTCTTAAACTCCGTCGTCTTCATCCTCAGCTCACTGTCGGAAAGCTTCTGCATCTCCGGACGGAGGCTCTCGATTTTGTCGACGATCGGTTCTATTCTCTTTAACTCTCTGGATGAATGCGTTCCAAAGATCTTTTCAACCAATTTCATTCCACTATGGTCCTTTCCGAGTGTTTACACACACAGGGTGAATTTTATCAGATTTTGCCTTTTTCCGCAACCATATGTGAAATCGGTGTTAAAACGGTTACAATCTGTATTGGGCATATGGTCCGTTCGTGATATAATAATGATGATCCGGATGTCAACGACAACATCCATCGGGAAAGATTCTCCCGCATAGCGGCTCATTCTGCTTTTTAAAGGCAGAACCATGTACTTATAAGGGAGCGATAGAGCGATATGTATACAGAAGAACAGTTGCGTCAATATCCATATTTTGCAAAGATTCTGGAAAAGACTCGTATCAATACAATTCTGGACACACTGACAGGGTTGGTTTCACGCGGGTATCTTCTTGGATTTGCACGTTCTTTGATTGCGGAAGGAACGCCTTTTACCTTTGCCATGATCGACCTTGATAACTTCAAGTTTGTCAATGACACCTATGGACACCACGTGGGGGACGGTGTGCTGGTCGGCACAGCTAACGATCTAATGGAGTACATGGATGGTTATGGAGTTGCCGGACGTTTCGGTGGCGACGAGATGCTGGTCATTAATCTAAGGGATCTTACTGTCAGTGAGAAGCGGGCGTGGCTAACGGGGCTCTATGGTCCGGATCGGGTTCTGCGTCAGAATATCGCTTTGGAAAACTGTTCTCCCTTTATCACCGGAACCACCGGCTGCGCCACCTTTCCGGAAGATGCAAGTGATTACGATGCACTCTTCGCTCTGATTGACAAGACACTTTACCGCGGAAAGAGTAAAGGGCGCAATTGTTATGTCTATTACAATCGGGATCTGCATCAGAATCTCGAGATTAAGAAGATCGCCAAACACGGAATTTATACCATGCTTCACGAGATCCGTGCGAAGTTTCACAGCGGAGGAGAAAGTCTTCCCGAGAAGATATCCGCGGTCTGTGAAATCATTTTTAATGAACTTCGTATCACACAGCTCTACTATGTTGGAAAGAGCGGCATTATGCATGCCGTCACGACCCCGGATGTAGAAGAAATCGTCAATGATCTGGAGGCCTTGATGAGTGAGGACTTTTTCTCCACAAATTCTTTCCGGCGAGTGGAATATGTAAGTCCAGTCTTTTATGAAGCGCTCAAGAAACGTGATGTCGAGACGATCATGATCGTGCGTATCGGATCCCCCGATGCCACACAGGGGTATCTGATGTGTGCCGAACCCCACAGCCAACGCATCTGGCAGGAAGACGAAGGCGCCATCCTCTTCTTCTTAGGCACCCTCATCGAAGCGCACATCCACCTCACCGGCGAAGAACTGCCTCAGTAGTTTATGACAGGGCATACGACAGGTGAGCAGATGCCTTTCGTCAGCTGAAAATGACTGTAATGAAAAGAAAAAACCCCGGGAATACACTTAAGTGTTGTGTTTTCCCGAGGTGTTTTTATGTGTGAAACTGTGACAGTGTCACGATAACTACGGCGAGGCTTTCTGATGCAGCAGATGAATTTATGGACAAATCCTACCCGTGTCACAAGTCAGCGCCATCGCAACAAGTAATGCAAAGGCAAATGCCGCGTCCGGGAGGCGAAAAGCTGACAGCAGGTACGTCCCCGTGTCACGTGTCACTTTTTGAGTTTGATCATCTTGTAGATGAAGACTTCGAGGGAGATCACAATCAGCAGGATCAGGGCTGCGATGATGGCGATCAGGATGTAGTTCGGACCGCTGTCTTCGGCCTGGGTGAGCGTGGCGGCGCTCGCAGGGGCTGCCTGCGCGGTGGTGTCTGTCACGGCGGTGGTACCGCTTCGAACGGAAGTGGTGTCCGTCTGTGTTTCGGTGGACGGAGTATTATCCGTTACGGGCGTCTGCGCAACCGTCGGGGTGTTGTTGACCGCGGGACCTAAGTTTACGGCGCCTAAGATGATGCCGTCATCCGTATTGCCGGTGATAAAGCCGGTAAGCCATGCCAAAGGCGCGTTCCAGTTGATGGTGCACTCGTTGACCGACCACGCCTCGATGTTGTCGAGGTAGCACTTTTGGGGAGCGATGGCCCCCTTCTTCCAGCCCATGCCCTGCACCCAGGGGTCCTGCATACCGGAGTTGGGTCCTCCCGCCAGCACTCCGCAGGGAGCCTTGGGGAAGGTCTGGTCTATCTGATAGGACCAGAAGCGGTGGTGAGGATATTCCGTGGTGTGCGTGCCGTAGCCGGTGACGT
>CALDIE010000285.1 GCA_937901625.1 uncultured Lachnospiraceae bacterium | reverse complement strand
CAGGAGAAGTAATAATCCTTTTCATCCGTGGAATGATAATCCGAATTGGTCGCAAGGTCTTTCGGATAGATCTCCAGACCCTCGATCATGATCAGAACATTGGGATTCTTTTCAAAGATGGCTGCCGCGGTTTTTTCCGCCACATACTTCCAGTTATTGGGATCCGTGGAATTATTCCAGATCGCTCTTGGATTCTCATAGGGTTTTCCGTGCGGCTCGTTTTCCAGATCGAATGCAATGATCGTATCGTTGTTTGCGTATCGCTGCGCAACCCATGTCCAGCCTTCGATGAATTTTGCCTCCGTGATGTCACCGTCATACCACATCGGCTGGTTATGACCGGCTGCATTGGTCTTTGCGCAGTGCACATCCAGCATGACTTTTAAACCATGCTGTTCGCACAAGGACAAAAAATAATCAAATATCTCCAGCGAGTTCATCCCCACCAGATAATCGTTGGTTGCCTGATTGAAATTGGCCTGCGGATAAACACCGCTTTTCCACTGTAACAACAGCTCTGTGGAGATCGGTACGCGGATCAAGTTAAATCCGTGGTCGGCAATGCCCTTTACCGAGACTCTCAGATCACTGTTCCAAAGTCCGTCAAAAGTATTGGTACCGGTATTGTAACCAAACCAGTTGATACCGGTTAACCACACCGGTTTCCCCGTGCTGTCAACGATCCTGTTCCCCTGAACGAAGAGCCAGTCGTCTCCTACGGTCTGTGATCCCGTGGCCGTGACCGTAACCGGTTCACCGGTCACAATACTGGCCGCATCCCCGATCACCGTCTCGTGCGTCGTATCCGTTTCCTGTACATCCGCTGTCTGTGTATCGTTTGCTGCAGTGTTCGTACCGCTTTGCGTCTGCGCCGACGCCTCCGTTCCTGCCTCTGTGCTGCCGGTCGTTTGCGAAGCGTCACTTACGGCTGTCTGTCCGGTTGTCTCTTTCCCCGTCTCTCCGGCGGTCTCTCCCCCGGTCTGCGCGGCGGTCTGCGACACGGTCTGTGTTGTTTCGCTCTCTTTTGCGGCATTGGCCACCTGGTTTTTTCTCACAAAAAACATGGCAAGAACGCCTATAAAGATCACTCCCAGAACGATATTGACCTTCCATATGATCGACTCAACTTTTTTCTGATCCATTTTTCTTATCTCCTGTTATTTATGATTATATGATGTTGGGGTCAAAATTGCGAGAGTTGCTTTAGCAACGGATCAATTCATAACATCATTTAGAGGCAAAAGCCTGTCACTGACAGTATTCAGGAACGAGTTGACAGCGCATCCGTTCCTCGGGCAGTCTCATTATCTTTCCTCCCTGAAATACGCCTGTCCCAAAGCCTTGGGCGGCTGCTTTTCCTTATTGTTCTTAAGACTGGCAAAGATCAGTACGATCAGTGTTACAACATACGGCAACATCTTAAAGATCTCCTGGGAACTTCTCGTAAGTCCCGGAATATACAGATACATCCAGTAAAGGATTCCGAACAGATAGGCTCCCGGTATGGCATTCTTCGCTTTCCATGTGGTAAAGATCACCAGCGCAACGGCTAACCAGCCAAGCTTTTCGATCCCGCCGTCATTTGCCCAGGTTCCCTTGATGTAATCCATAACATAATATACGCCGCCGAAACCACAGATACCGCAACCGATACAGATTGCCGGATATTTGCAACGGATAACAGCGATACCGGAAGCATCGGCCGTTGCGGGGTTTTCTCCGACCGCCCGGAGGTTTAGTCCTCTTCTCATATGATTCAGAAAATACTGCATTACCAACGCCAGGATGATCGCCAGATAAACCATAAATCCGTAGGAAAAAAACAGTTTTCCGACGATCCCCAGATTCGCAAGCGCCGGGATCGTTGCCAGAAACGCGGAGGATGTGGCCGAAACCGCGATCTGTTCAAACTTTCCGGTAAGGGTATTTAAGGAACCGCCAAAAAAATTCGCGATACCGGATCCGAAGATCGTCAAGGTAAGACCGGTCACATTCTGATTGGTCCGTAAGGTAATGGTTAAAAAGGCATATACCAGTCCGCCTAACGCCGATGCGGCAAACGCGCAAGTCAGCGCAATGATGACGCATACGATTTTATTCGGGGTTTCCGTACTTCCCTCATAGATATACACTCCGGCTAAAGAAGCGATACCTCCCATATACATTACGCCGGGGACTCCAAGGTTTAAGTTTCCCACTTTTTCCGTGAGGATCTCACCGATACATCCAAACATGATAACGGTTCCGAAGAAGATGGCCGCCTGTATAAGCGTGATCAGATTTGTCATACCGCTGCCTCTCCTTCCGGACGCCCAACCCTTCCAAGCAAAGAACCGGCGCCTCTTTTCGTGGTCACCTTTTCACATTTTCGTAGTTTATAACAAGGCTATCTCCTTGTAAATGTGTAAAATATACAAAAAACCTTCAACACGAAGGATGTTACCCTGGACTGTTGAAGGTGAATATATCATTTTAAAATTTTTAAGTCCCTCAATGTCTGTTTATGATCTTCCGGGATCCTCAGACTCTCGCTTGCCTTCTGTATCGTCTTATTGTGCGTCCATTCATCCAAACGGTGATCGACAAGGTAGGGAAGCGCCGCTTCGTACTGTTTTGCCAGTGCCGTGGCAAAATACCATGCGATCATCATATTGATGTAATACTCCCCGGAACGGATCGAAGCAACCAGTTCAAGATACGACGGATCGAAATCCTCGTCCAGATAATGCTGCATCAGCATCCCGACCGCGAACCGGACCGTATAGGTTTCCTCCGAAAGGATCCAGTACCGGATATATTCCATTAACTTATGCCTGTGCTTTTTAAAGATCTTCGGAGACATCTGGTCACAGGTAGCCCAGTTATCCACATAGGGAAGAAAGAGGATCACCTCCGCGATACAACGGTCAAATTCCTTTATCTCCGATATGATAAAAGCATGCAGCTGGTTTTCATCAAAGTACGTATGAGGCACTTCCCGCAAAAAATACTTTACCTCATCTTCGTCCCGCTGCAATAATTCCTTCGCATATTTTCTGAGCTCAAGCGTCCTTACTCCGATAACCGAATCTTCCCGTACCGTCGGGATCAGGCTTAACTGAAATGTACGGTATTTTTTATCCTGAAGCAAAAACAGCCTTTCTTCAATCTCTTTTGTTAACGCTTCCATGCTCCCTCACAAACCAACCGTTCCCCTTTACTGTAACAACCGGATGGACCTGAGGGGAATTGAACCCCTGTCCGAAACACTCGCCATCGCCCTTCTACTATCGTAGTCTACCGGTTAACATTCCCTCTGCCGCCCCGTCGTAGACGCCGTAACGGTTTCAGTAGCTTCATACATCTGCAACACCCGCAAAGCTTAAGATGTCCGTTTCCTACAAGCTCGACGCCCGGATTCTAAAGTGTAGGTGCTCTAGAGCGGACGAGCTGCGCTTAGGCAGCTAATGCTAAATTGTCTTCAGCGTTTATTTTAAATTTTGGATTTAACGCATACCTGCGGATAGCTTCTTCAACTTAAAGTGCCCCGTCGAAACCTGTCAGGCCCGTATCTGCTTTCTATATCATAATCCAACAAACATCGAAAAGCAAGCGGCTTCAACAAGGTGTTGAGGCCCGGATCACTATAGATTCTTAACTTTAAAGTCCCTCTCAAGTTCCCTTCTTAAATCTTTCTTCGCGATCGATTCACGTTTGTCGTAGTTCTTTTTACCTCTGGCAACCCCGATCTCCAACTTGGCCCGTCCGTCCTTAAAATATACCTGTAAGGGCATCAGCGTATAACCTGTCTGCTGTACGACTCCCGCTAATTTTGCGATCTCCGACTTATGAAGCAAAAGCTTTCTGGTGCGCAGCGGATCACGGTTAAAAATGTTTCCCTGCTCGTAGGGGCTTATGTTCATACCGACTACATATACCTCACCGTTTTCCACACGTACATAAGCCTCCTTGATCGAACACTTACCCTGGCGCAACGACTTGACCTCCGTCCCGGCCAACGCGATCCCCGCTTCATATTTCTCTTCGATGAAATAATCAAAATATGCCTTTTTGTTGTTTGCCACCAATTTGGTGCCTTTCTCTTTCATCTTACTCCTCCATGCCGGACCTTCTTCACATCTCCGGCCGATATATAAAGAAAAAATCCGATTCGAATGCATATCGAACCGGATCCAAAATTCATTGAAACAAGATGTCTTACAGGATCAGAACTTTGTCAGATTCAACACAATGGCAAGCACCAATGCCGCGATCGACAAACCTCTGGTCAGCTTGATCAAAACACCCTCCATGGAACGTCCGCTGTTCTTCCCCCAATATGTGCTGTCGGAAGAACCGGCAAGAGATCCCAAACCGGAATCACGGTCTTTCTGCATCATAACAACTACAACCAATGCAACACAGACAATTATAAATAACGTTGTCAAAACAATTCTCAACATAAGTCAAACCTCCAACTATCGAACAGACCTAAATGTACCATATCCCCGCGCAAATTGCAAGTCATTTCACTGAAAATACCTGCACCCCGCTACATATATTCCTGCATCTGTTTAAGGTGGATCAAAACATTGGAATAAAAGGTAAGCGTTTTTTGATCCGTAACCTCTCTACCGCTTTGATAATAATGAATAACGGGCGTTGCAAGCCCTTCGGAGGGACAGGGTCTTGTTAAATCTCCGGCTCGTCTGACGGTTCCCGCGCTTCCGTCGATCATCTTTACCCCCGGTCCGGTCACTTTTCTTAAACTTTTGGCAAAATGATTAAAATGCGTACAGCCAAAGACTAAAACTCCGTATTCATCCCAGGAAAAGGATGCCAGTTCCTCTTTAAGATAAGCATCGACCTCATCGCCCTCAAAGACCCCGTGTTCGGCAAAGTCGACCAGACCCGGAAGTGCTTTTAATTCCACCTGGTGTCTGGTATCAACCCGTAAGACCAGATCATGTAATTTGGGTTCTCTGACCGTTACCGGCGTAGCGATCACCAGTACTTTCCGTTCCTCTTCCCTTTCAACGGCGGGTTTTACGGCCGGTTCGATCCCCACTAAGGGCGTGTCCACCATGCCGCGTAACATCCGGCAGGCAGCGCTGGTAGCGGTGTTACAGGCGATCACTACCACATCACAGCCTTTTTCTATCAAAAAGTTCGTGGCCGCCCCGGAATACATCTGGATCTCTTCCACCGTTTTGCTGCCGTAAGGGACATGATCCACATCGGCATAATAATGATACTCCTCTCCGGGCATCATCTCGATGGCTTTTTGTAAAACCGTAAGCCCTCCGATCCCGGAGTCAAACATTCCTATCTTCATATCTGTGCTTTCGCCTTCTTATTTTAGATATATCGATCCAGTAATCCTTCTGCGGTCATCTTACGAAACGGCTTGACCATGACATTATCAAAGCCTTCCGAGCGGTAATCCGTACCGGACTCTCCGGCCGCGTCGCCCGTAAGGGCAAGGACCGGCAGCGTCGCGTCCTCTCTGCCAAGCAAACGGATCTCTTTTAAAGCCTCTATTCCGTCCTTTACAGGCATTCGGATATCCATAAGGATCAGGGTAAAATATCCCGTCTCCGATCCGGCAAAGGTCTCTACGGCTTTCTGTCCGTTTTCCACAGCCGTCACATCAAAGCCCAATTCCGTTAAAAGATCCGTCGCGAGCATCCGGTTCA
>CALDIE010000284.1 GCA_937901625.1 uncultured Lachnospiraceae bacterium | reverse complement strand
ATCGTAGCTGATAAGGGATTTCCGCCGAGTAAGATAAAGGATGAGCTGAACGAAACCGAGACTGATATGATAAGGCGCGGAAGAAATGCCAGACCGCACTCTATGGCAAAAAATGCCTCCGCAGGAGAATATCACAAGGCTACCGGACTGGAATGTCTGATGGGCTATCTGTATCTCACGGGACAAACAAAGAGGCTTACAGAGCTGATACATCGCGGGATCTGTGCTATTGATGAGGAGGAGTAAGGGGGACAGATGAGAGACGAGACATCGATAATAGAGGGCAGAAATGTCGTGATAGAGGCGCTGCGCGGAGATACTACCGTGGAGCGGATTTTTGTACAGAGGGACAGTTTTGACGGACCGATAAAGACTATCACAAGAGAGGCAAAAAAACAGGGCGTTGAGGTAAAGCAGGTCGCAAGAGAGCGGCTCGATCAGATGTCTGAGACCGGGCATCATCAGGGAGTGATCTTAAATCTGCGCGTAAAGCGCGGAGCGGTCTATGCGTACCGCCTGACGAATCTGAGTGTTGTGCAGGATCCGCCCTGCGGGGTCTATGTCACGGACGAAAATATGCAGTGTTTGAAAAAAGCGAGATTGTCAATGCCGGCAACAGACCGGACGGATCCGGACAGCGGGAACCTCGGAAACAGTGATCTGAGCGGAGAGATCCTGACCAGACTGACCGCAAACAGCCCGCTTCCGGCGGACAACACACTGGCGATCTGGGGCTGCATCGCGCTTGTGGGTTTTATGGCATGTGAATTATTTGAACAGTCAAGCCGGATAACCGGTTTCAAAAATATGGAAAAGAAGGAGCAACAGCTATGAAATGGGTAAAATTCCGTATAAAAACTGTGACGGATATGGAAGATATCATTATCAGCACCCTCTATGACATCGGTCTGGAGGGCGCGCAGATCGAGGATAAGATACCTCTCACCGCGCTGGAGAAGGAGCAGATGTTTGTGGACATCCTGCCCGACGGACCGGAGGATGACGGCGTGGCATATCTTAATTTTTTTGTGGAGAAGCAGGATGACGGCACACTGCTCGTAGCGGATGAGGTCACCGATACGGATACGATGATCGGGCGGATCCGCGCGGAGTTAGACGACCTGAGGCAGTTCTGCGATATCGGCGAGGGGAGTGTCACGGTCAGCGAGACGGAGGACCTGGACTGGATCAACAACTGGAAGCAGTTTTTTCACCAGTTTTATATTGATGATATTCTGGTCATTCCTTCCTGGGAGGATATAAAGCCGGAGGATGAGGACCGGATGACATTGCGCATTGATCCCGGGACAGCCTTCGGAACGGGAATGCATGAGACGACACAGCTGTGCATCAGGCAGCTCCGGAAACATATCACTCCCGAGACGGAGCTTTTGGATGTGGGAACCGGAAGCGGTATACTGGCCATCCTTTCTTTGATGTTCGGCGCCAAGCACGCGGTCGGAACGGACCTGGATCCCTGCGCGGTCGATGCGGTGCGCGATAACTGTGAGAAAAACGGTATTTCGCCGGAACAGTTTGAAATGATGATCGGCAATATCATTGACAATAAAGCAACACAGGATGCGGTTGGATACGGAAAATACGATATCGTGGTGGCCAACATCCTGGCAGACGTTCTGGTAGCCCTAACGCCGGTTGTAAAGGCTCATATCAAGCCGGGCGGGGTATTTATCACATCCGGGATCATCGAGGGAAAAGAAGATTCGGTAGCGGATACCATGCGTGCCGCCGGATTTGAAGTGTTGGATATCCGTACGCAGGGAGAGTGGAGAAGTGTTACAGGAAAACTCCCCGTCGCGTAAATGTATGGGATAAGGCTTACACGACAGGGAGGTTTGGTCTGTTACTGTACTAGGAAGGCAGAGAGTTAGATCAGTTATCATTTACAAACGAACGGTAAAGGTGAACCAACTTAAACTTCCAGCAAAGGAGCATGCTGATGACAACACCGACAAGCGCCTGCACACATTCGAAAGGAAGTTTGATCAGGGATGTCTCCAGGGTGCTGTAGACAAATGCGCGTCCCAAAGTATAGCCGGTTACCATGACAACGGCACCGAGCAGGACACCGATCCCGGAAGCGAGCACAGGATGATCCTTAAACAGATGCTTTGAGCAAAGAGAGATCACAACAGCCTGCAGTCCGTGGGTGACCAGGGATACAAACATCGGAGCCGGATAGAATAACATATCGCCAAGGAAAGATCCGATGCCGCCTGCTATGAAGGCCAATACGGGATCGCCTAAAAGGATCGATGCGGTACAGATCACCATATCGTTAAAGTAAAGATGTCCGCCCGGAACGGGAAGACTGAAAATGGAAGAACTTAGCATGATGGTCATTGCCATAAAAAGACCGGTCATGGTCACTGCCTTGGTGGAATGACGAAAAACTTTTGTCTGAGGCATAGGGATATATCCTCCTTTCCGTGTAGTAATGCCCGGGTTGATGGATCTGTTTGACTGACACCAAGTATACGCTTATACTGAACCTGTAAAAATCACCAGAAATGAACTTTTTTATATAACCAGATGAAAGCGGATCGAAAGAGGTGCCTATGAACTATGTGATCGACAAAACTTCGGATAAACCGGCCTATGAACAGCTCTATCTTCTTTTACGCCGGGATATCGTAGGAGGCGTATTTCCCTATGGTGGGAAAATGCCGTCCAAGCGTCTGCTGGCTTCGGAAACGGATACCAGTGTGATCACTACAAAGCATTGCTATGATCTTTTGTGTGAAGAAGGTTATATTTGCGCGAAAGAAAGAAGCGGCTACTACGTGATCTACCGGGAAAATGAACTTTACCGGACAGCGGTCAAGGATACTTCTTCCAAAGGCGCGACGAAAAAGGAACGCAGGCAGTTAGCGGATGCGTCCTTAAGTCTTTCCTTCCCCCTTTTCGCGAAGACCATGCGGAAGGTGATCTCGGAATGCGGAGAAGATCTCCTGTTAAAGACGGAAAACTCCGGAAGCCTGCGGCTTCGGGAGGCGCTTGCGGCCTACTTAAAGAGAAGCCGGGGAATGAGTGTTTTACCTTCGAACATTATCATCGGAGCGGGAACCGAATATCTGTATCTTATGGTAGCGCAGTTGATCGGAGCCGGTGAATGTGTGGCTATAGAAGATCCCTCTTACGAAAAGATAGAGTTAGTCTATGAGGCAAACGGGATATGTTGCGAGAAGCTTCCCATGGGAAACGAAGGGATCCCCTCCGGCGCGCTTTCGAAAGCAAAGGCAAAATATCTTCATATAACGCCGTTTAACAGTTTCCCTTCGGGGATCACGGCGACTGCCGGAAAAAGAATGGAGTATATCCGATGGGCAATGGAGAGAGACGGGATCATCATAGAGGACGATTATGACTCGGAGTTTACGATCTCATCAAAGGCAAAGGATACGGTCTACGGGATGGATCCGGACGGGCGGGTCATCTACATGAATACATTTAACCGTACGATCGCGCCGTCGATGCGTATCGGCTACATGATCCTGCCGGATTCATTAATGGAGGCGTATACAGAACGTCTGGGCTTTTATTCCTGTACCGTACCGGTCTTTGAACAGTATGTGATCGCGGAATTTATAGACAGCGGGAATTTTGAACGGCACATTAACAGGGTGCGTCGCAGGATCAGGAGAGAATAAAAATGCAGCATTTTTTTGTGGAACCCGGTATGATCGGAGAAAAAGAGATCCTCATTCTGGGTGAAGATGTCAATCATATCAAAAATGTTCTCCGGATGAAACCGGGTGAAGTGATCTCTGTCGGAAACGGTGTTTCGGACGATGAGTATCGTTGCGAGATCACGGAGATCACGGCGGATAAAGTAAGGGCAAAGATCATGTTTATAAAAAAAGACGGGGTGGAGCTCCCGGCAGAGATCACCCTTTTTCAAGGATTGCCCAAAGCCGACAAGATGGAGCTGATCATCCAGAAATCCGTTGAACTTGGAGCGTGTGGTATCGTTCCGGTAAGTACCAAACGCGCGGTTGGGAAACTGGATGAAAAAAAGGCAAAGAATAAGACGGAGCGCTGGCGCTCGATCAGCGAATCGGCGGCAAAGCAGAGTAAGCGTGCCGTGATCCCGCAGATCAGCGAGCCGGTGAGCTTTAAGAACGCGATCGATATGGCTAAGGAGATGGATCTTTGCGTGATCCCCTATGAACTGGAAGAAGGGATGGATGGCGCGGCCTTGTTTTTGGAAGAGGTCAGGGCGCTGGCAGGTAAGTACCTGCAAAAAGAGGGCGGCGCGTCCAAACCAAAGATCGGTATCATGATCGGACCGGAGGGCGGTTTTGAAGAGGAAGAGGTTGAGATCGCGCTTCAAAACGGGATCCGCCCCATCTCTCTGGGAAGAAGGATCCTTCGAACGGAGACGGCGGGAATGGCATTAATATCCGTTTTGATGTTTAGTTTGGAAACAATCTGAAAGAATCCGCTTTTTTCCGTGAGCAGTAAGTGATAAAATGATGTAAGGGTCAAAGATGCCCCTTTTTTGTGTGCCTATGGACCGGTTCCGTACGGGAGCGGTTTTGAACAAGAACAGACGGAAAACGAAAAGTTTTTCCCGTAAGAGAGGATAAGAATGTCAGAGATTTATTTGGATAATTCCGCGACGACCAGACCCTACGATGAAGTAGTGGAGGAGATGGCACGGGTGTACAGAGAACACTACGGAAATCCTGCCAGCGCCCACCACAGGGGTGTGGATGCAGAAGCGGTTATACGAAACGCGAAAAAGACGATCGCGGATACGATGCGGGTATCACCTTCGGATATTTATTTTACTTCCGGCGGAACGGAGAGTGACAACTGGGCGCTTATGGGAATCGCCGAAGGATACTGCCGCAGCGGAAAACATCTGATCACCACTAAGATCGAGCATCCCGCCATTTTACAGACGATGCAGCATCTGGAAAAAGATGGATACCGTGTGACCTACCTGTCGGTGGATGAGAAAGGACAGATCGATCCACAGGAATTAAAAAGCGCGATCACGCCGGAAACCATCCTGGTTTCGATCATGCATACGAATAACGAGATGGGGGCCGTTCAACCCATAGAAGAGATCGGA